>JAUNEH010000027.1:2859-20317 GCA_030525665.1 Ruminococcus sp. | reverse complement strand
TTACCCAATCTCAACTACGCTTCATCTTCTAATCCTTTATTCAGTTTTCAGGGTGTATGCCCAATAGTAATTTAACCTCAGAGTTTATGCTCTGAGGTTTTTTGTTGTGCAATGAAGATTGAGTGTTTTATATAGTCTCATTTAATGTTTGCATATTATTTCTCTTCATCCCTATATTTATACTTTTATCCCTGTTTGTTGATTTTAAAATTTTCATATGATATTATAATGACAGAAAATTCAAGGAGGCAAAATTTATGAGAAAATTCTTAAAAAAATTATTGTCATTGACCTTAGTAATAATAATGATTGCTTCAATGGCAACAGTAGGCATTACTTCTGCTTCGGCACTTTCAACAGGCTCAGCAGTACTTGACGTCATTGGCGGCAGATGCTTTAAGGAGTTTACATCCTATTGCATAAGCACAGACGTGCCGGTTCTGGGCAAAGCTTTTTACTACGTGTTGTGTGACCCTTCTCAGCGAAGTGCAATTCAGAACACAGCAAAAATTAATGCTATTCTTCAGACTGTAAAAGGCATTGATCAGGATTTGGATAAAATCATGACTGAGCTCGACGTAATTTATAAGGCTGTACAGCAGGGCTTTTCTGACATTTATTACAAGGATATGTTAGATAAAGTAAATAGCTATGCTATTGATGATTCCACTGAAAGCGGATATCAGACACTTTGGACAATGTACTCAGATTTTCTTGCAACAGCTGACGAAGCTGACCAATTGTATAAGAATGGCGACGCCCAAAAGGCAAAGGAACGCAATGATGTAGCGATGGAGCTTTACGAAGCGTTTATAAATG
Source organism: Ruminococcus sp. (assembly GCA_030525665.1). GTDB lineage: Bacteria > Bacillota > Clostridia > Oscillospirales > Acutalibacteraceae > Ruminococcoides. Next base: position 19,498 of record JAUNEH010000027.1, on the reverse strand, counting down.
AATATGAAAAGGTTTTTGATACCAAAACGTACGTATCTACCTACTATACAAAAGATATGAATAATATCAATGATCTTATTTGTAAAAAGAATAAGGATGACCTTACTCAGTTCCTTCCTGCTCTTGAAAAAATGCTCAGACTCGAATATAATTTTGAGCATCAGATTACCCCCTATATGTATTCAGCTTTTGAATACTGCGAGATGATTCAGACTCAGATGTATCTTATTCATAAGGAATATGCATCTTATTCTTATGCAAAACAGCAGGCTACACCAGACGAAGCAGAGCTTCCTGAGGACTTTTTCTCAGCAGAAACTAAGCTTTTTGAAGAAAACCTTCAGGCACAGATTACAAACTCGGGTCTTGATACTTTTATGACTACAGAAGATGTAAGTGATGTTGAAGGATACAACCTGCCCTATGAGTTTGATACTACAATTAGCATCAACGGAGAAGAAGTTCCCTGTTACATTTTCCGCGATAATGGCGATTTATGTTATTATGCGGTTACAAAGGAGATTGAAAAGCCTTCTCAGTTGGTAAGCCATCGAGAAGAACGCTGGGATAACGTGACCGACGTCAACTATTATCAGCCTTTTGGTATGTTAAATAGCCGATATACAGATGACGGCGAGTTCAGGATGATTTCTTCGCTGTCAGAGGTTACAAGTCTTGCTACTAATCCAGTTAATGATTATATTAACAGCGGTATAGATGTTAGCCAGCATGCAACGCATATATTACTTTACAATTATGACTGTGCAGGCATAAATAAAGATGATGTAGTATGGAATATGAAGTTTGCATCTTCATCAGATTATGACAAAAACAATCCGGAAAATAACGTAAGCACATTCTCTTCAAAGGACGTGTACAACGGCTCTGCAGACAACGTTAAGCTTATCAGAATTTATAAGAATGTTTGCAATGACAATTTGTTTAAAAACGATAACACCTTAAAGGTAAAGACAGCAGATTCAGTGCCTAAGATGATTACACTTCATAACGGGCAGACTCTTGATTACTCATATGTAGAAACACCCATCGAGGGTTGTACAATCCTTCTTTCAGGCGAAGCAACAATTATAGGCAATCCTAACGCATTATTAAAGAATTCTCAGATTATAGTATGCACAGATGAGCAAATAACCCTTCAGGATGTTAATGTTAATGCGATTGAATATAAGAGTGCAATCGATGTAAGATGTGCGGACGCAAAGATTAAGTTTGCAGGAAACAATACCTTTACCGGTAACGTCTCGGCTGCTGACCTTGATAAAATGGTTGAGCTTGATACAAATAATCATAACCCTGTAGGCGTATCTCATGGTATGCTTATTAACGAGAATGCCAGTGTTACACTAACGGGTGCTACTGCAACCTTTAATGGCGACGGAGGCGGTGCAGGTATTTGTACCTGGGGTAACCTTGTAGTTGACAATGCAACTATTATTGCCAACGGTTCTTATGAGACGCTGGATTCTTATTTCGGCCTTTATGAAGAGTTTAAAGCACCTGTTTACTCGGTAGGTGCCGGCATAGGTGCAAGTGTATCCGCAGTTAAAAACAGCAAAAACAGCACTGTTTATTTAAAAGAAGATTTAATCCTTGGCAGAACATATGATAAGTACGGAACAATAACCATAAAGAACAATTCTGATATTACAGCAAAGGGTGCATATCCTGACGGTGATAAATCCGGAAGCTATGCTTCTGATATTGGTGGTGCACAATTTGTTACACATATAGATGGCGAGGACGTCCTTGGTTGGATTGTAACAGATTTAACTTACACATATAACAGCAAATCCGTTGGCGGAGGAAATATTTCTGATAGCGTGCTGAACCTTTACAAGGGAAATATTGGCGGTAATATAACTCAAAGCAATAATTCTTACGATTACTCAATGGATACATATACGATTACCACTTGTACTGCCGGCAGCTCAGGAGTTACTGATGATAAGTTGTCATTTGTACTTTATGGTAACAAGGGTTCAACTAACGGAACTATCAAGAGTGGCAAATGCGGTAACGAAAAAGGCGAATATACCTTTACCTGCAATATGGGATACATCGGTACCGAATTGACAGCGATTGAGATTGAAATTGAGGGTGATGACGGTTGGTATCCCGAATACATCAACGTTAAATCCGAAAACGGCAAAATTAACCGAACCCTTTATGGCGGCAGATGGCTTGATAACAATGAAACCATAACCCTTAAGGCTACAGACAACGTGTTCAAGGTTGATATTAAAACAGCAAACGTTGACAACGCCGGCACAGATGCAGATGTTTACGTACAGCTTGTAGATGAAAATGGCGAAACAACCACAGCAATCAATGCTTCTGACGTTCATCCCAAGAGCAATGCTTTTGAAAAGGGCGACAACATGAGCCTTTACATATATGCTCCTCAAAAATTCGGCAAGCTTGAGTATATAAATATTAATTCCGATGCTGATGATACAGCTGCTGCTAATTGGAAGATTGAAAGCCTTGGTGCAACAAAAATGTCCGGCAAAAATGACGTGGGCGATAGCTTTAGCATTACAGTTAACCAGTGGGACCCCAATGGCGTAACAATGTCTTTCGGCAGAGAAACAGGTAAATCAGGCACTTTCAAATTTGACATCAAAACCCAGAATAAGACGGGTGCAGGTACCGATGCTACTATTAAGTTCCGACTTATCGGCACAAATGGCGAAACTAACCTTGTAAACGTTGAGCTTTTCATTGACAACTATACATCAGGAGACAACTTTGAAAAAGATGCTAATGATAAGGGTGTAATTACATTTAATATGCCCGCAGGCGGTATTGGAAAAATTGAAGCAATATATGTAGAGAGCAGCGGTGGTGCAGCTTCTGCAGACTGGGACCTTGAGTATATTGATGTTACAGAGATTGTACCCGGCGGCACAGGTCAGCACGTAAGATTTAACAAGGAATGCACTATTAAAAAGAATTCCAACAAGACATTAACAGAGTGTGACATCATATCTTCTGCTGTGGTAACATCTTCTGTTAACAGACAGCTTCTTGAGAAGCTTCAGATGGTGGACGAAAACTCTTATCTTTTAAGCATAAACGAGTCTGTTACAATTTCCGCAGATGCACTCAAATACCTTAAGGACAACGGTATTACTCTTACCATCGAAATGAAAGACGGCACAGGTATTCTTTATTCCGTTACTTTTGTAGGCGAAAAAATTACTTCGATTAACGATGTAACATTGGGAAAGGATTACGAAATCCGAGACAAGGAAGCTTTGGTAGGCTTTCTTACAAACAGCAACATTCCCGAAGGCACCACACTTAAGCTTTACCTTAGTAAGCTCGGCTTTACCGAGGATGATGTGGTAAGCGTTTATCTGAAGGACGAAAATGGTAATTGGACTAAGGATGAAACTCAGCTTCCCAAGGGAGAAATTTATCAGGAGTTCGAAATTGAAGACGGCAAAGATATTCTTTTAAAAGCTGAGGGTTCCTGCACAGATGAAAACACCACTGTCGATAAGGATGTTGTTTCTACAGGCAACAACTGCACAGTGGTATTCACTGTTTTATGTTTCTCGGCAATGGGCTGTTTTACATTGATTGGTTTTGGCCTGAGCATAAAGAAGAAAGAACAGTAACTTATATCCATACATTAAAAAACATAATTTCAGAGGCTGTCTCGCTTTAAACGGCGAGACAGCCTCTGAGCTTTTATTAAAAATATTATTTTAAAAACCAATAGTAACCGAAAACAGTATTTAATATGGAGATTGCGATTAAGTAAATTGTTACCATTAAAGTCACCGGTGCGGTGAAAAAGGCAAAAAGCTTTCTTTTGTTAGAAATTTCAAGGGTGCTCTTGTCAAATTTAAGCTCTTTGCGTTTTACAAGCTCAATAATAAAAAGCACAAGTCCTGTAATAATCAGTCCGCTAAGTGCCATAGCATAAAGCAAATAGATGAGAAGAAAAACCCAATTATCAATTATGGTATCTATGGGATTAAGTTTAAAATTGTTGAAATCAAGGTTACTGGAAATAAGGTCGCGGATAACCACCACAAAGTTATTGAAAAAATGAGCAATCATCGCGGGAAATATAGACTTTGTTCTAAGGTAAATAAAGCAGAAGAACATTCCCATAAAAGCTGTGGTGCATATCTGAGGAAGGTTTTGATGCCACAATCCGAAGAATAAACCTGAAACTATTATTGCGAACAATTCGCCTAAGGGCTTGTTGTTTTTGAAAATCAGTCCTCTGAACATAAGTTCCTCAAATACAGGTGCGAAAATTAGTGGAGGAATAACGGCACCCAAGGTTTTGGGGACCGCTATTACTGATAGGCTTTGGGTAGAAAACAAGCTGTCCAATGGGGAAACTGATGTGCTGAAAATCATTTGCAAAACTTTTGAAATGAGCGTCGGTACAGACCCCAACATTGTTGATGCACCAATGGCAATAACCGTCCATTTTACACACCAGCCAAAAGACTTTTCGGGCTTTCTGAATCCTGATTTAAGGGTTACACCTTCGCTTTTGCTTGTCAGCTTATAGCTGAGCATACAAATAGGAATAATCAGCAGATAAATGAAGATGTACCGCATCAGGTTGTCGGTGCTGTCGCTTAAGGTTATGCCCTGTGAACGTAGCGTATCTGTAATAAGCTCAGGCACAAAGGCAGTAAAGGCTATGTAAAGCACTGCGTATACTAAAAGCGGCAAAGTCGTTCGGTTTGAAATCCTACGGATTTGCTTTGTTGTTTCTTTTAAATTTTCCATATAATCTCCCTTTATATATTTTTAGGGCAAAAGCCCTTTAACGAGCAAGTCTCGCATTTTGGACTTCGGGCGGTACAGGTCTCTCTGCCAAAAAGCACTAAGCGGTGACAAAAATCGTTGCTTTCCTCAGGGGGCAGAAGCCCCTTGAGGATTTTTTCAATTTTGCTTGCGTCCTTTTCGTTATGAAGTCCGAGTCTGCGTGTAATACGTATGCAGTGGGTATCTACCACTACGGCAGGTTTGCCATAAACATCGCCGACAATAAGATTAGCGGTTTTTCTGCCCACACCGCTAAGGGTTGTGAGAGCTTCGATTGTATCGGGCACAGTTGAATTGTAGTTTTCTCTTAACTGCTGTGCCATTTTCACCAAATCTTTTGCTTTGGTTTTGTAAAGTCCACAGCTTTTGATGTATTCGCCTACTTCTTCTATGTCGGCATCGGCAAAGGCATCCACACCTTTGAAACGCTCAAAAAGTGCAGGGGTAACCATATTAACCCTTGCGTCAGTGCATTGAGCCGAAAGTCGTGTAGCAACCAAAAGCTCAAAGGGGTCGGAATATTGAAGCGAGCAAACTGCATCGGGATATACTTTTTTCAAAGAATCAACAGCTTTAAGTGCAATGTTTTGAGTTGTCATATTTTATCTTTCTTCTTTCTAAATACAAAGTTTGCTATATAAATTTTATACATTAGATAAAAAATAGCCATAAACACAGAAAATAACCACTATATTTATAAGAAAATATATGTTATACTAATTCCATATTAATAATGAAAAATATGGTTTTGAGGGGAAAGCTGTTATGTTTAAAAATTATATCTTCGATTTATACGGAACTCTTATTGATATCAGAACCGACGAGGATAGTTACGTATTGTGGACCAAAATGGTGATGATTTACGGTTACAGAAATTGCCAGTATTCTGTTTTTGAAATCCGCAGAATGTACAAGGAGCTTTGCTCGAAGGAGAAGAGCAAGGTAAGAGAAAGCTTCCCCCACAGAAAAAACGTTGACTTTGACCTTACCAAGGTATTCCGCGAGCTTTACGAGTACAAGGGATACACACCTACTGACGAAGAGGTTGAGTTTACCGCCAGAGTTTTCAGGTGCGTTTCAACCGAGTTTATCAAGCTTTACGACGGGGTAATTGATTTTCTTGATACTCTTAAAAAGAAGGGAAAGAAGATTTATCTGCTTTCCAATGCACAGCGTAGCTTTACTGTGCCCGAGCTCAAAATGATGGGGCTTTACGATTATTTCGACGGAATTCTCATAAGCTCTGACCATTGCGTAAGTAAGCCTGATTTTGACTTTTTCGATGCACTTTTCAAGAAATATAAGCTTAAGAAAATTGAGTCAATTATGATTGGCAACGACTTCCGTTCTGATATCGGCGGTGCCTACAACTTTGGCATCCGCAGTCTTTACATTCATCAGGAAATTTCCTCTCCCATTACCGGTGAGCTTTTAAGCGACTGGGCGGTTATGGACGGCGATTTCAAAAAAATCAAACCTCTTGTTTTAAGATGATTTTATGCACCTCTTGTTATGCAAGGGGTGCTTTTTTTGCTTCGTCTTTGATTTCAATATTATAAATATTTTTGACCCACTTGGCGTTTGCAACAATTACAGCAAACAGGGCAACAATGTTGATAATGTTAAAGGCAGAGATAATATATCTGCCATGTATAAATTCGCCTAAAACTCCCGAAAGAATTTGCCCCAGTATGTTGCCGCCTGCGAAAAGCATCTCAAAAAAGCTTACAAACCGAGCTCGTTTTGCATCGGGAACATACGCCTGAGTTGTAGAAAGGCGGATGTTATAGACGGCAATGGACAGCAGTCCTGTCATTAAACAGCAAAGCATAATAAACCTTGCAGGAAGGTAAAGCATAATCATATCTAAAATTCCGATAAGCACACAGCATACGACCGATACAGTAAAACGTGCCTTGCGATTATATTTAAGCCTGTACTGGAAAACTCCGCCCAAAAGCCGGCCAACTACACCGAAAGCCATAACAAAGGTGTAAAGGGTGGCAGTGTCAGAGCAAAGGTATTCGAAAATTCCCTGTACCCCATCACCGAAGGAGCCAAAATGATTTAAAACTGAGAAAAGCAAAGGAAACTGACTTTCGGCATTGGCAAAATGCTGGGGACTGCTTTTGAAAAAGGGTAACGCCAACGTGCCGTAAGCACCTGAGGCAAAGTTCATAATACAAAAGTAAACTGTAATCGCAAGAAGTCCCTTGTCGGAGGCAGTGTATCGAAAGCCTTCTTTTATGTCTTCTTTGTATGCGGCAAAGGTAAGGTGGTTTTCCCCAGTGTCTATGTGGCATTCGCTGCAGTCCATACGGGTTTCGAAAATAGCGGCAGTTAAAAATGCCAAAACGTTAAAAATGAAGAGAGGAGCCGCTGAACCGAAGTTGTAGTAAACAAGGGAGGCAACGGGAATCATACAAAGAGCTAAAGGCTGAATCATAGACGAAACAGCGTATGCTCGGGAATATACGTCTTTAGAAATTGTATTAGGAAAGAGGGAGTTAAAGGCAACCTCGTAAATTCCGTTTATGCTTCCCACAATAAGCACTAAAATTAGAAAAAGCCAGTAAAAGTTAAGCTTAAAAAACAGTATAAAAAATATTACGCCGTACAGAAACGCCGAAAGAAAATCTAAGCTGTAAATAACTTTTTTCCGCGAGAAACGGTCCATATATGCTCCTGCAAACATGGAAAAAAGCATTTTCGGCAGATAAAAGGAAACAGTGAAAACCGAGAAGAGAAACACCGAGCCTGTCATGTCGAAAATCATTAAACTGATTATATAACCCGACACCGAGTTTCCAAGCATTGAAACAAAGGAGCCGAGGGTAAGTATACTAAAGTTTTTGCCCCAAAGCTTAGGGGACTTTTCTTTTGCTTTCATAGCTTTCTCCCAAAAAATCATATATCTATATAATATCATACCGTATATGGTATTTCAATATTGCAATTGTGTAAAAACCAAAACGCCACCGCTTGTAAAACCGCATCAATACAGGGTTTCTACTATGGGTAGAATGCAAAAAAGCAAATTCTACTAAGTTGAATTTAGGAGAGAATTAAAAAACTGACAGTAGGTTGAGATTTTTTGAATTTAAATGTATATTATAAGCTGATAAATTAAAAATACAAACAGACTTTTCGGAGGATAATATGAGCGATTTCGTTTTGAGCTGTTGTTCTACAGCAGACCTTAGTGCAAAGAAGTTTGATGAGCTTGGCGTAAGCTACATCTGCACAACCTTCAGACTTAACGGTACAACCTACCCCGATGATTTAGGCAAAACCATTACCTACAAGGAATTTTACAAGGCTATGGAGGACGGTGCCGAAACCTCTACAAGCCAGATTAATCAGGACGAGTTTAAAGATTATTTCCGCGAAATCCTTAAAAGCGGCAAGGACCTTCTGCATCTTAGCCTTTCTTCGGGCATTTCCGGAACATACAATTCTGCCCGTCTTGCCATTGAAGATATGAGACAGGAGTTTCCCGACAGAAAGATTTACCACGTTGACTCACTTGCGGCTTCTTCGGGTTATGGCCTTTTTATGGCAAAGCTTTCCGAGCTTAAGGCACAGGGTATGAGTATTGAGGAGCTTTACAAGTGGGCAGAGGATAATAAAAATAAGCTTCATCACTGGTTCTTTACAACCGACCTTACCTATTTTGTAAAGGGTGGCAGAGTTTCGAAGGCTTCCGGATTTATCGGAGGTGTTTTGGGAATTTGCCCCTTACTTAACGTAAACGACGAGGGTAAGCTTATCGCCAGAGAAAAAATCCGCGGCAAAAAGCGTGTTATTCCCCGCATTGCCGAGATGATGAAGCAGCACGCACAGGACGGTCTTGACTATAGCGGCAGATGCTTTATCTGCAACTCCGCTTGCTTAGAGGACGCCCAGATGGTTGCAGAGCTTGTTGAGGAGGCTTTCCCCAAGCTTACAGGTAAGGTCGAGATTTTTGATATCGGCACTACCATCGGCAGCCACACAGGCCCCGGCACAGTGGCTCTATTCTTCTGGGGCGACGAAAGAGTTCGTTAACCTATCGGTTAACGAAATAAAGTTTGTCTTTCGGACAAATGAAATACGCCTGCGGCATATGAAATATTGCTTACACAATATGAAGTATTTGCTACGCAAATGTTAAGGGTCGCTACGCTCCGATTTTTGTAAATAATTAAAAGCCTTTTGCTGCTTATTGCTTGCAAAAGGCTTTTTTGTTTGCTGTTCCTATTGTTTTTTGTTTATCGGGTATGGTGCCTAAAAGCTGGTCGGCAGAAACGTTGTAAAGCTTGCACAGAGCCACAAGGTGACGTATGGGCATTTCGTTGGCACCTCGCTCGTATCTTGCGTACATAGTTTGAGATGTTCCTAAAAATTCTGCTATTTCGGTTTGAGTAAGGTCATTGTCTTCTCTTAAACCTCTTAGTTTTTCCATGAATGTTTGCACCGTATCACCGCCTAAGTTAAAAACAGTTTAACATAGTAAATAAATTTACTATTGACTTTAGTAAATATTTTTACTATTATATTTACAGTATAAGAAAAATCCTGCTGATTTTCAGGAGTGATAACTTGTTTTATTTTGGTGTGATAACAATAACATTGTCGGGATTGTGCCTTGGCTTTGGTGTGGCTGTGTTTAGGCTTACAAAAGCGGTGAGCATATGGAATATCCGCTTTGCTTCCAGAAAAAAACGAAGGCTGCTTCGCATAGCGAGCGTGGTTTTGCTTTCGGTAGGAGTTGTTTTGATTTTTGGGGGTGCTGATTTTATACATAGATTATGGGTAAGCAGAAGCATTATATGCATAGCTATATGTATCTGCATGCAGGTGGTTTTATTAGTAGTCGGAATTGTGTGCGGAGATTTTGCGGCGACAGGGTTTCGGGAATTTTCGCAAGAAAGCTTTTATTTGCTTGGTGAAACCGAAATTATAAAGAAATCCGAGCAAAAACTCAAGCGGTATTTTGGTGCTGTAATAGGATTAGATGCTATAGCCTTTATTGGCAAAGACGGCTCGGTCTTAGAAGTTTTGTGGTTTAAGGACTTTGAACTTACAGAGTTGAAAAGCAGTATACAGACGGATATATTACGTCAATACTTAAAGAGAAAAGAGTTATCAAAGGAAATCCACAGCTTATCAAGCAAGCTGGCTGTTGCACTTAAAATAGGAGGATAATTATGTATTGCTCAAAATGCGGAAAAGAATTTAAAGAAGAAGTTCAGTTTTGTCCTTATTGCGGACAAAATATAGCGATGCCTTCAAGCTTTTGTGAAAGTTATAAGGAGGAAAAGTATAACGTTTGTGCTATTGTGGGGTTTGTGCTTTCGTTAGTATCGCTGTTTATAAGCATTTACGGAATTGTTAATATAGTTGCGGTGATAGTGTCAGCAATAGGATTAAAACAAATTAAGGAAACAAACGAAAGCGGCAGCGGTCTTGCGATTGCAGGAATTATAATAGGTGCAATATCTGTTGCGATTACGTTAGTGGTACTAGTGATTTTCGGTTCTTTGATTTCTTTGTTTTCGTGGTTCGGGTGACTTTGTATTTTGAACGTAAAATCCTTCTCTCTGAAAAGGGAGAAGGATTTTTTGTTTACATTTGGCTTTTGATATGATATTATAAGGATTATTATGGGAAATTGTATTCCCGAAGGTATATTATTATCGAAAGGATGGTTTTTGATGGCTAATAAAAAGACCAATACTCCTCAGAAAAACAGCACCGGCGAAGCTAAGAAAAAAAGCACTATGTCAAAATCGCACATTATAATTTCGGTTTTGGCATCTTTAGCTTTTTCCTTCAGCTTCTTTATTGCAGGTCCTCTGGGATTTTTCTTCTCGGAGAGTAACCGCGGATTTTTTGAGGATAACAACATCTACGCTCATATGCTGATACCAGTTATGGTTATTGCGGCGGCTGTATTTTTTGTTATTCTTGCGGCTATTCTTATTCTTGCTACAGGCAAAATGCATACTGTTATGGTAAGCGTTATTACCTGGCTTTTGGTGTGCGGATACTTGCAGACACTTTTCTTTAACGGTTGGACTTTAGGTCTTATCGGTGACGGTAACGCAGGTGCCGAAATGCCCGCCTTTGGTATTCCTAATCTGATTTTGTGGATTGTTTTAGGTGTCCTGATTATCGGTGCACCTTTACTTTCAAAGGGCAAGCTTTCCAAAATTGCAGGCATTGCTAAAATGGTAGTTATTTACCTTCTTGTGCTTGTTTTTGCAATGCAGGGAGCAGGACTTTTAGAGACCGTTTTAAGTGCTCCCGAAGAGAAAAAAGGCTCTGCTTTCCTGTCAAGTGAGAATATGTTTGACATTTCTTCAAACGACAACGTGGTTGTTTTTGTTGTGGATAGATTTGACCAGTCTTATTATAACGAGCTTTTAGCCTACGACCCCGACTTCTTTGCGGATTTCGATGGTTTTACATCTTATGTGGATAATATTGCTCTTTATGCAAGAACTTACCCTGCAGTTACATCTATGCTTACAGGCGTTGAAAACGACTTTTCGGGTACACGCGAAGAGTATTTTGAGAAAGCCTACGGCTCTTCAACCTTCCTTAAGGATATGGCGGCCGGCGGTTATGATATAAACATCTACAGCTCCAATTGGTATGTGTATTCTGACGCTAACGATATGGGCGATATTGCTAATGCCGTTTCTGCCACAAATACCGCAAAGCTTGATGACCCTATGGGACTTTTAAGTGCTATGATAAGCTACTCTGTTTACAACTACTGCCCCGATGTGTTAAAGTATTCTATCGGTGTTTCTACAAGAACGTTTACAGGCTTTGCTTCTCAGAAGACAGAGCAGGAAATGTATGTAATTGATGACGCAAAGGTTTATGCTGATTTTGTAGACGAGGGACTTTCCGAAAAGGCTCAGAACAACTTCACCTTCCTGCATTTAAGAGGCTGCCACTATCCCTTTAACGTTGATGAAAACTGCGTTAACGTAGGAGATGGTAACTCTACTTCCTTGCAGCAGAGCAGAGGTGTGTTTAAGTTTATAAAGGAATATATCGCAGAGCTTAAAGCAAAGGGCGTTTATGAGGATGCAACAATCATCATCACAGGCGACCACGCATCAGCCATTTACGATACCAAGGACGTTCCCTCTGCAAGAATTACCTCCTTGCTTGTTAAGGAAAAGGGTCAGTCAGGCACGCCTCTTAAGATTTCCGAGGCTCCTGTTTGTCAGGCTAACTTTATTCCCACAATCATCAAGTCTTCAGGTGTTACACCTTCTGTTGATTACGGCAAGGCTTACGCTGAGGTAGCCGAGGATGAAATTATTACCCGTAAATATCTTTTTGAGAAAGATGTAGAAGGTGACCTTGATGAAATTGTTCCATACTTAATTACCGGCTCCGCAAGAGATTTTTCGAATTGGGAAAAGCAAGAACCTATAGTAATCGGCAATATTTATAAGTAAGACTAAAACTGTCCTCTTTTATGCAAAGAGGACAGTTTTTTCTATGTTTTCACAGGGTTTTTTAACGGAAAACATCTTGACTTTTTCAAGAATTTGTCGTATCATAATTCAAATATTCAAATTTAGTTAAAGGAGAGAGAAATATGGCTTTTTATTATCAGGAGCCCTCAAGAACATTCAGCGAGTACCTGCTTATTCCCGGTTATACTTCGGAGGAGTGTATCCCTGCAAATGTTAACCTCAGCACACCCCTTGTAAAGTTTAAAAAAGGCGAAGAGTCCGCTATTAAGCTGAACATTCCCATGGTATCTGCTATTATGCAGTCCGTTTCTAACGACACTATGGCAATTGCTCTTGCTAAGGAAGGCGGTATTTCCTTTATATACGGCTCTCAGTCTATTGAGGACGAGGCCGCTATGGTGGCAAGAGTTAAGAATTATAAGGCAGGCTTTGTTGTTTCCGACTCTAACTTAAAGCCCGATGATACTCTTGCAGACGTTCTTAATCTTTACGAAATTTCCGGCCATAACACAATGGCTGTTACCGAAGACGGCACATCCAACGGTAAGCTCGTAGGTATTGTTACAGGCAGAGATTACAGAGTTAGCCGTATGGAGGCAGACCTTAAGGTTTCTGAATTTATGACTCCTCTTGAGAAGCTTATTACAGCTCCTGAGACAACAACACTTAAGGAAGCTAACGACATTATCTGGGAGCACAAGTTAAATTCACTTCCCATTGTTGATAAAGACGGCAGACTTATGTACCTTGTATTCCGCAAGGACTACTCTCAGCATAAGGAAAATCCCCACGAGGTTTTAGATGCCAACAAGCGTTATGTTGTAGGTGCAGGTATCAACACTCTTGACTATGAAAAGAGAGTTCCTGCTCTTATCGAAGCAGGTGCCGACGTGCTTTGTATCGACTCTTCCGAGGGTTACACCTGTTGGCAGGCTAAGACTCTTAAGTTCATCCGTGACAACTACGGTGACAGCGTTAAGGTTGGTGCAGGTAACGTAGTTGACCGTGACGGCTTTATGTTCCTTGCAGAGGCAGGTGCTGACTTTATCAAGGTTGGTATCGGCGGCGGCTCTATTTGTATCACACGTGAGACAAAGGGTATCGGCAGAGGTCAGGCTACAGCTCTTATTGAGGTTGCAGCAGCAAGAGACGAGTACTTCGAGAAAACAGGTATCTATATTCCTATTTGCTCTGACGGCGGTATTGTTCACGACTATCATATGACTTTAGCTCTTGCTATGGGTGCTGACTTTATGATGCTTGGCAGATATTTCGCTCGTTTTGACGAGTCCCCCACAAACAAGCTTATCATCAACGGTCAGTACGTTAAGGAGTACTGGGGCGAAGGCTCTAACCGTGCTCGTAACTGGCAGAGATACGACCTCGGCGGCAAGACAAAATTAAGCTTTGAAGAGGGCGTTGACTCTTATGTAACTTACGCAGGTCCTCTTAAGGACAACGTTGCAAAGAGCCTTTACAAGGTTAAGTCCACAATGTGCAACTGCGGTGTTATAAACATCCCCGATTTACAGAAAAACGCAAAACTTACTGTCGTTTCTTCAACTTCTATCGTTGAGGGCGGTTACCACGACGTAACCCTTAAAACAGCAGGTCAGACAAACTGATTATAAGCAAAAGGCTTTCTCTCTGACGAGAGAAAGCCTTTTTTAGTGAAGAGTGAATAGTGAAAAGTTAAGAGTTGTGGTGAATATCGCCAATTTTAGGAGAGGATTTTTTCTACTCTCGTTCATTGACTGTGTTTACATATAGTTTTATAATTTACTTATCAATTTGAAAGAGGGATACCTATGAAAAAATCCAAACGTCTTTTAGCTTTATTGCTTTCAGTAATGTTCATATTTGGTGCGGTTTGCTCCGTACCCTTTACTGCAAGTGCCGCTGAGATAGAGCTTGAAGAAACAGGTGCATATTCTTTACGTTTTGATACTTTAAAAATCAACGGTCAGCATATGCAGGTTGATAAGGATTATTACTGCATGTTTAATCCTGATGCTAAAGAGAGTGTGCCTTTATACGCAGTTCTTGATACCGAGGAAGCAGGCTATTACGTGCTTTATGCAAGGAATAGCCAGCTTACCACAGGTGACAATACAGTTACTATCGGCATAGTTGACGAGAAAGAAATCCTCGACCACAGCATGGGTCTTGCAAATGGCGAGGAATCTGAGCTTGCAGTGCGTCTTGAGGCGAATACCCGTTATTACGTTAAGCTTTGCTACAACTACGAACAGGACAATTACGGCAGTATAGACCTTAAGCTTTCTTACTTTGCTGATGCCGAGCCTGACGAAAGGAAGCCTGATATCAGCGCTGCTCCTGGTGTTGCTTATGAGGGCAGTATTGATGTTGCTGAGGACAAAGACTGGATTTTTGTAGCAGCAGCCAACAATAAAAAGCATAGCATCACACTCCAGAACCTTAACGAAGAAGCTACTAATTTTGTAGCAGAGGTATATGATACCCACAACAAACTTCTTACCACCGTTACAACAGCAGAAGAGAATACTGTTACTGTTGATTTAGAAAAGCCCTCTGACGTAGTTTCCTATTATATTTGTGTTACAGGTTATAACACCAATGTCCGCGGTAAATACTCCGTAAAAATGGAGGAGATATTGCCCGTTTCCGTGGAAGTCCCCCTTAACGAGGAATACTATGACACAATCGCAGGCTTTGGTACCGAAGGCGGTCGTGATTACCTTAAATTCACAACTATTGATAAAGATGCTTACTACACAATTACTGTTAAGAATATTGATATAGAAACTCACTCATGGGCTTATGATACCGGTGTTCAGGTTGAAATTCTTAACGCAAACAGCGAAGAAATTAGCAGAATCAGGCTTCTTCCTGCTTCAGAAGGTGCCGTTACATTAAAGCTTCAGCCCGACACCACCTATTATATGCAGGTTTACAACAACTATCTTCCTGACACAAAGGGCGGTAACTACAAGGTGCAGATTTCTTACGTTCTTGACCCTGATAAGAACGAAATGGAAAATTCAACAGAGTGGACCTTAGAAGAAAAATACTACGGCGACCTTGCCGCCGGTGGTGACCACGATTGGTTTAAAATTACCACAAATGAAGAAACCGACTACACATTTACACTCAAAAACACGAACATTCCTACCCACTCATGGTCAGTAGACCAAAGATTCCGCGGTGTGATTTATAACGACAAAAACGAAAGCCTTGCAACACTTATGATGTTCTCAGGTGAAGAACTGAATACCAGAGTCACCTTAGCCCCCAACACCACCTACTATATCGCTATCTGGGACCCCGAGGGAACTACAGGTGACTATAGCTTCGACCTTTCTAAAACAGTTATTATTGACGAAGAAGCTGTAGGTATGGCAAATGCCGTAGAAATCCCCTACAATGAGGATTATTACGATTCAATCACAAACTGGGCCGGAGACAATAAGACAGACTACCTTAAGTTTACAACTCTTGAGGAGCCTGCTTACTATACCCTTACTGTAAAGAATATCAACATCCCTACTCATCCATGGCATGTTGATTATCAGGTGCAGGTAAAGGTTTGGAACGAGCATAAAGAGGAGCTTACAAAAATCACCTTAAGTGAGGATTACGAGGCTTCAACTACCCTTATGCTTGACCCCAACACAACCTACTACGTAAGAATCAACAACAACGAAGACAACGGCGGCAACTACAAGGTTAAGCTTACCTATGTTACTGACCCCGAGCCAAACACCATGGAGGAGGCTAAGCTTCTCAGAATCGGTGAAAGATATTACAGCAGTATTGCCGCAAGCGGTGACGTTGATTTCTTTAAGATTACAACAAACGAAGCTACCGATTACACTCTTCTTATAAAGAACATCAATATCGAAAGCCACAGTTGGGCAAGCGACGAGATTTTCAGAGTTGTGCTTATGAATAAGTACAGCGAAATTTTAAGCGAGGTCCTTGCAACAACAGGCAAAGAAGAATATACTGCAATTACATTGGAGCCTAATACCACCTACTATCTTAAGGTGGTTGACCCTTGGGATACAAAGGGTGACTACAACGTGCTTCTTGCCGAGGGTATGCTTTTAGGCGACGTTGATTTGGATGAAGCTGTTAAGATTAAGGATGCAACCCTTATTCAGAAATATCTTGCAAAGCTTGCAACCCTTGAGGGCATACAGATTTCAGCCGCAGACGTAACCGAGGACGGCAAGGTTACCCGGAGGCGGTGAAGTGGTGGTTTGGGAAGCGGAAGCACCTGCTGGACATGGGCGTGGAGGGCTTCAAGACCGACGGAGGAGAGTTCCTGTTCGATCATACCGCGCGGCTGC
>JAUNEH010000027.1:0-2849 GCA_030525665.1 Ruminococcus sp. | reverse complement strand
CCCTTGAGGGCATACAGATTTCAGCCGCAGACGTAACCGAGGACGGCAAGGTTAATATCAAGGACGCTACAGCTATACAGAAGTACCTTGCAAAGATTGAAACTTCCTATAAAACAGGTCAGCTTATCCTTTCTGAAATCGAGTATAGCGAGCCTGCCACCGAAGCAACTGAGCCTGTTACACCAACATTATCTTCAATGTTTCAGCTGACCAATAAGCGTTGAAATCGACTTAACCAAGTATGAGGACAATACCCTGTTTAGATTAATCGATGACTTTAACAAAGGCTACAGCTAAGAAACAACGGAGTATGAAATTCCTTATGCTACACTTTAATATGCACTAAAGCAAAAGCCGCGAGCTCTCGCTCGCGGCTTTAGTGTTTATCAAGCTTTCTACTGCGGGTAGAGTAGGATTTTGGGTCGGTAGAGGCAGTGAGTATGTGGGGTAGAAGCAAAAAGGATAAGGTAGGTTGATGAGCAGTTATTTGGTGCGTATAATACGGTTGTGAAAACGAAAACTTACGAAAGGGGAAATTCACAAATAGCCCCTGAAATTTGGAGGTATTGGATATATGGCAACAAACGCAATTAGAATTAAGAAAACAAGAACAAAATTATGTGACAGGGTGCTTCCGAGCTATACCAAAGCTGAGGAGCTTTTTAATATGATATCTCACATTGCAGGTGCGGCGTTAGGTGTGGTTGCACTTGTGCTTTGCGTAGTTGTATCAGCAATAAACGGTGACCCTTGGGCAGTGGTAGGCAGTTCAATCTACGGCGGTTCCCTTGTGCTTCTTTATACAATGTCCAGCATTTACCATGGACTTCCTATTAATATGGGCAAAAAGGTTATGCAGGTTATGGACCACTGCACGATTTACTTTTTGATTGGCGGTACTTACACGCCCATTCTTCTTTCTGCTATCCGCAAGGTGTCAGCTCCTTGGGCATGGACAATTTTCGGTATTGTATGGGGCTTTGCCGCCTTGGCTACGGTTTTTACCGCCATAGACCTTAAAAAGTATTCAAAGCTTTCCATGGCATGCTACATCGGCATGGGTTGGTGTATAGTTATTGCAGGCAAGGTAGCTTTAGAGGCTATTCCCTTCGAGGGTTTAATGTGGCTTTTAGCAGGCGGTGTTGCTTATACAGCCGGTGCAGGACTTTACGCTATTGGCAAAAAGAAAAAGTTTTTTCACTCGATTTTTCATATTTTCTGTGTATTGGGCAGCTTTTGTCATTTCCTTTGTATTTTACTTTACGTAATTTAAAATTCTTCAAAAGCCCCCATAAACTTTTGCCAAACCCCGACAAAAGGGTACAGGAGCATTGGTTATAATTTAAACATAACTCTTTGGAGAGGAAGTTTAAATTATGCAGTCGATAAAGTCCGTAAAAACTAAAAAGAAACAGGAGCTGAGCGTTCAGGATGTACTCAGGCTGGCGGCATTGCAGGCGGTGTATTTCCTTTTAGGGCTTCTGGTGTCAAAAGGAGCTGTGCTCGGTACACTTGCACCCTTTGGGGCGGCATTTGCGGCGGCAGTTCCTTTTTCTTATGTTCCTGCGGCGTCTTTGGGTGCAGGACTCGGTTACATACTTTTAGGCTCAAACGACACATTTCGCTATGTGGCGGTGGTGGCGGCAATAGCGGCATTAAGGTGGCTTTTAAACGATATAAAAAAGCTGTCCACAAGTGCTCTTTTTGCACCGTTGGTTGCCTTTGTACCAATGCTTGCAACAGGAATAACCCTTTTATTTGTCAGCACAAGTCGGATGACGGACTTTTCGCTTAGTCTTATGGAGGCAGTTGCCGCAGGTGCGGGAGCTTACTTTTTAAACAGAACTGCAAATCTTCTGATGTCGTTTAAGGCGTTGGGGGCATTTTCTAAGCAGGAGCTGGCAACCTTAAGCTTTTCGGGGTGCATACTGGTGCTTTCATTAGGCTCTCTTGAGATTTACGGAATTTCTGTGGGCAGAATTTTAGCGGTGCTTATAATTCTTATGGCGGCTCGCTTTGGCGGTGTTTCGGGAGGAAGCATTTTCGGAACTGCTACGGGCGTGGTGTTTTCGCTGGCTTCTACCGACATGGCGTTTTTAAGCGGAGGCTACGCCTTCGGCGGACTTATGGGCGGACTTTTTGCTTCTACAGGAAAGGTGGCTGTTGCCCTTTCTTTTACCCTTTGTAATACGGTGATTTCTTTTGCAGCTGAAAATACGCAGGTTGTGTTACGGCTTTTTGCCGAAAGCGCCTTTGCTGTAGGATTTTTTATGCTTATTCCCAAGGAAGCTTGCATCAGGCTTAAATCGGCGTTTGAATTGAAGGAGGAGACCGTAGGCTCAAACGCAATAAAAAGCAATGTAATAGCAAGGCTTTCTTTTGCATCGAAAGCTATCGATTCGGTGAAGGATTGCGTGCAAAGTGTAGCTGCAAGGCTTAAGGAAAGAAGCACAGACAGCTTTGACTGTGTATATTCCGAAGCAGCCCAAGCTACGTGTAAAAGCTGTGGGCTTAAGAGCTACTGCTGGCAGAATCAATTAGAAATCACTAAAGACGATTTTTACAGACTCGGTGAAGAGCTGAAAGAAGAAGGCTACGTTACCGATAAAACAATTGAAGAAAGATTTACAAAAAAATGCTGTAAGCCCCGTGAGCTTGCTAAAAGCATCAACGAAGGCTATCGGGACTACCTTTCGGCACTTGAGGCACACAGGCGTATTACTCAGATACGCATTGCAACCGCAGGTCAGCTTAGCTCGGTTTCAAAGCTTCTGTCAGACCTTTGCGACGAGTTTGATACTTTTGAGCGTTACGACACTGCCGCTGCGGACAGGCTCAGTGAAAGACTC
>JAUNEH010000084.1:0-5499 GCA_030525665.1 Ruminococcus sp. | reverse complement strand
AATCAGGACGTATTGCAGCATCACCTTAACGTATGGGTGCCTGCAGGTATCTGTATAGTTATCGCTGTATTAGGATTTAATTTTATCGGCGATGGACTTAGAGATGCACTTGACCCGAAAGCGAGGCGATAAGTTATGAGTAATAATTACCTTTCAGGAAAAGAAATACGAGCTATCGCCAAGGAAAATAAAAAGGTGATGAAACGCCTTGAGGCAGAAAAATACCGCAAGTGTGATGAATCAGAGTACCTGACTCAGATGAAGGACTCTTCAAATATTCTTGAAATAGACGAGCTTCACACATATTTCTTCACCGAGCAGGGAGTAGTCAAGGCGGTAAACGGCGTATCCTTTGATGTTCCCCAGAACAAAACCGTTGGCGTTGTTGGCGAGTCGGGTTGCGGCAAAAGCGTTACAAGCATGTCTGTAATGAGGCTTTTACAGGGCCCCACAGGTCAGATTTACTCAGGCGAAATCCGATTTAAAGCTAAGGAAAATTCCGGCGAAGAAAAGGTTTACGACATTGCAAAAATGCCTATGGATGATATTCATAAAATCCGCGGTAATCAGATTGCAATGATTTTTCAGGAGCCTATGACCTCCTTAAACCCTGTGTTTACCATAGGTCAACAGCTTGACGAGGTTACCTTTATCCATAACCCCGAAGCTACTAAAGAAGAAGCAAAGGCTAAGTCTATCGAGATGCTTAACCTTGTAGGCATTGCAATGCCCGAGCGTGTTTACGGTGCGTTTCCTCACGAGCTTTCGGGCGGTATGCGTCAGCGTGTTATGATTTCTATGGCACTTGCCTCTGACCCACGACTTATTATTGCCGACGAGCCTACTACGGCTCTTGACGTTACAATTCAGGCTCAGATTCTCGACTTGCTTCGTGACCTTAAGACAAAGATTGACGGCTCTATTATGCTTATTACTCATGACCTTGGTATTATTGCCGAAATGGCAGACTACGTTGTGGTAATGTACGCAGGCAGAGTAATCGAAAAGGGAACAGTTGAAGAGATTTTCCACAATCCTATGCACCCCTACACCATAGGTTTGCAGAAGTCTAAGCCTACACTTAATTCTGACAGCGAAACCCTTTTCAATATCCCCGGTAACGTTCCAAACCCCATCAATATGCCCGCACATTGTTATTTTAAGGAAAGATGTTCCAAGTGTACAGCCAAATGCTCAGGCGAATATCCCGATATGATTCAGGTTAGTCCCACGCATTTTGTAGCTTGTCACTTGTATAATGAGGAGTAATAAAATGGCTGATGAAAAAGTTTTAGAAAAATTTGATACTGACGCAATTTTAGAAGTCCGTAACCTCAGAAAGTGCTTTCCTCTGAAAAAAACCTTAACAGGTAAGGTTACTCAGGAGCTTGTAGCTGTTGACAATGTTTCCTTTACCCTTAAGCGTGGCGAAACCTTAGGTATTGTTGGTGAATCGGGCTGCGGTAAAACAACACTGGGTAGAACTATTTTAAAGCTTCATAATTCAAACGGTGGCCAGATTATTTTTGACGGACAGGACATTACAAATCTTAAGTCCTCTCAGATGCGTGAAATCCGCAAGAAAATGCAGATAATCTTTCAGGACCCGTATTCGTCTCTTCCGCCCAGAAGTACAGTAGGCGGTATTCTTTCCGAGCCTGTAGAGGTACATAAAATTGTGCCCAAAAGCCAGATTAAGTCCTACGTTCTGGATTTAATGGAAAAATGCGGACTCAGAGATTATTACTACGAAAGATATCCCCACGAGTTCTCCGGCGGTCAGAGACAGCGTATCTGTATTGCACGTGCACTTTCTGTTAATCCCGAGCTTGTTATTTGTGATGAGCCCGTAAGTGCTCTTGACGTATCAATTCAGGCACAGATAATAAATCTTCTTAAAAAGCTTCAGCAGGACATGAACCTTACCTATGTGTTCATTTCTCACGATTTGTCTGTTGTTAAGTTTATTTCTGACAAAATCGGTGTTATGTACTTAGGCTCTATGGTAGAGTTCGGCACCAAGGAGGATATTTTCTCAAATCCTTTGCATCCTTACACACAGGCACTCTTCTCGGCTATTCCTCAGCCCGACCCCGATGTAAAGATGAACCGCATCATCCTTAAAGGCGACATTCCTTCGCCTGCAAATCCTCCTAAGGGCTGCAGATTCCATACAAGATGTCCTAAGGCTACCGATATCTGCAAAGAGAAAACTCCCGAGTATAAGGACTTCGGTAACGGCCACTGTGCCGCCTGCCACTTGTTAGGTTAATGCTATGAGCAGTAATAAGCCTAAAAAGGAAAAAGTCATTTATATCGACGATGGCAGAACAATTGCTGATATGTCGGGTTTACCGCCTCGGCGTAATTGGCTAAAAAAAGGTACTACATCAAGCTTTAAGGATATTTGGCGTACCTATTTTTCAGCGGTAAAAATGATGATAAGGCCTATGCTTGTGGTGCTTGGCTTTATCGCGGCAGCTTGTTTAATTATGACTCTCCTATACTTGCTGTCTAAAATATAAATATAAAGCAACCTTTAAGCTGGGCTTAAGGGTTGTTTTTTGTTTTAAACAACTTTTCAACGTTAAACGTTAAGGGTTTACCCCCTTGACAATTCCCCTCAATTCACTTCTTTTATGTTTTGTTATGTTTGGTTTGGTTTAGTTATATTATATTGGGGCTGAAAACTGACGTATAAATTAGACGGAGTTTTATAAAAAGTCATATTCGTGGCGTTCGTTGACAAATAGTCTTGAAATTTCAGACTGATATACTGATTTAGTGAACTTGGAGGGATGAATCCGATTGTGCATATACCAGTGTTTGATTATATACAGTTCATTTATCTTAATAATAAAGCAGTTGTCGACAAGCTCTTGCAACGCACTTTCCTCAACTCCTTGTATGCACAGTGCAATGTTGTGATTAATAACTACACCCTCATCATCTGCGTGTGCCATAAGCCCGAAATAAAGCACTTTTGCCTCATTTGAAAGTTTGCGATAAGCAATGCTTTCGATTACATCAATTGAAAAGCATCTTCTTTTTGCCATATCAAAGCTCCTTTGTAAAAATAATTTCACATACGGTCACTTTATAAAGAAAAATTGCATAAAAATATGCAATTTTTAATCTTGATGTAAAAATTATTATAAAACCGAGTTACTTTACAATTTGTGCACAGGTGTGATATAATCATAAAAGTTTATTTTTAGGAGTAGCTATGAGTATTTTAAATGTAGAGCATCTGACCCATGGCTTTGGAGACAGAGCTATTTTTGACGACGTATCATTCCGCCTTTTAAAGGGCGAGCATATAGGCTTAGTCGGTGCCAACGGCGAGGGCAAGTCTACCTTTATGAACATCGTCACAGGCAAGCTTATGCCCGACGAGGGTAAGGTGGAGTGGTCCAAAAACGTGCGTGTAGGTTACCTTGACCAGCACACTGTGCTTTCAGCAGGTATGACTATTGAGGACGTATTAAAGTCTGCGTTTTCTTATCTTTTTGATATGGAAGTCAGGATGAACGAAATCTGCGATGCCTTAGGTGAAGCAGATGAAGATGCAATGACCGAAATGCTTGAAGAGCTTGGCACAATTCAGGATACTCTCGACAGCCACGACTTTTACGTAATTGACGCAAAGGTAGAGGAGGTTGCACGTGCATTAGGCTTAGCTGATATCGGGCTTAAACGAGACGTTACGGATTTAAGCGGCGGTCAGCGTACTAAGGTTCTTTTGGCAAAGCTTTTGCTTGAAAAGCCTGACATTCTTCTTCTTGACGAGCCTACAAACTACCTTGACGAGGAGCATATTGCATGGCTCAAGCGTTATCTTATCGACTACGAAAACGCCTTTATCCTTATATCTCACGACATTCCTTTCCTTAATGAGGTTATCAATATAATCTATCATATGGAAAACTGCGAGCTTAACCGCTATGTAGGCGATTACGACCATTTTCAGGAGGTTTATGCAGTTAAGAAGGCTCAGCTTGAAGCCGCCTATAAACGCCAACAGCAGGAAATCAGCGAGCTTAAAGACTTTGTAGCACGTAATAAGGCACGTGTTTCTACCAGAAATATGGCGATGTCGAGGCAGAAACTCCTTGATAAAATGGACGTAATAGAACTCCAGCACGAAAAGCCAAAGCCTGAGTTTAACTTTAAACTTGGCAGAACCCCCTCAAAGCTAATTTTCGAAACCAAGGATTTGGTCATAGGTTACACCGAACCTTTGTCAAAGCCTCTTAACATCACCATGGAAAGAGGACAAAAGCTTGCCCTTACAGGTGCTAACGGTATCGGCAAGACAACACTGCTTAAAAGTATTCTGGGTATTATTCCATCGCTTTCGGGCACTGTAGAAAAAGGCGACAACCTGCTTATAGGTTATTTTGAGCAGGAGTACACAGGAGATATGACCAACACCTGTATCGAGGAAATCTGGAAGGAATTTCCTTCTCTGATGCAAAACGAAGTACGTGCCGCCCTTGCCAAATGCGGTCTTACCACCAAGCATATCGAAAGTCAGGTCAGAGTTTTAAGCGGCGGCGAACAGGCAAAGGTCAGGCTTTGCAAGCTTATAAATAACGAAACAAATATTCTGCTTTTAGACGAGCCTACAAACCACCTTGATGTAGACGCCAAGGACGAGCTTAAAAGAGCTCTTAAGGAGTACAAGGGCAGTATTCTGCTTATTTGCCACGAGCCCGAGTTTTACCTTGATGTAGTCGACGAGGTAATCGACTGCACCAAATGGACAACCAAGATTTTCTAACTGTCAGCCACAGTGGGCAGTTCCCGCCTGCGTAACAGTTTAACAAAACAGAAATCCCGCTTAACGGCGGGATTTTTCGTTAGATACTGCAGTTATTTCATCCGTCAGCCACGGTGGGCAATTCTCCTATAAATAGGTTACTGTTAGAAGTAATATAATACTAATGGTGGATTGTTGTATTGTAGGGGAGGGGTTGCCCCTCCCGAAAAGTTTAGTTTAACAGAAAAGTTTCTGGAGCCGAAATGGTACCCCTACATAAATTTGCTTTATGCATAATTCATCGATGTGACAAACAATAACCCCGCCGTTAATTAAAACGACGGGGTTTAATTGTGAATATTAATGATTAAGAAATAGCTTCTTTAAGAGCTTTTGCAAGCTGGTCGGGGCAGGAGGTGGACTTAAAGCCGCATTTTATGCCTTCAAGTCTCTCAACAGCATCCTCAGCCTTCATACCCTTAACAAGTGCCGCAACGCCCTGAGTGTTACCACTGCAGCCGCCGATAAACTTAACTTCTTTAATTACGTCCTCGTCAAGCTCGATTTCAATGTGACTTGCACAAACGCCTTTTGTCTTGTACTTATATGTCATAATAACACCTCTTTGCGTAATAAAAAAAGCCGACTCAAGGTCGGCTATGGAGCGGATGACGAGGCTCGAACTCGCTACCTCCACCTTGGCAAGGTGGCGCTCTACCAGATGAGCTACATCCGCA
>JAUNEH010000026.1:14885-20404 GCA_030525665.1 Ruminococcus sp. | reverse complement strand
CAGGTTGGGATACAAACCCATTTGAGCTTACCAGAAAGGACGGCAGGCTTTTCGGCAGAGGAGTTGCCGACGACAAGGGTGCCGCGTTGGTTACTCTTTACTGCTTAAGAATTCTTAAGGAATGCGGTGTTGAGGGCAAAAACACATTAAGAGCAATTTTCGGCACAGACGAAGAGGTAGGTATGACCGACGTAGCCGCATATTTTGGTAAAGAAGCTATGCCTGATATGTCATTTACTCCTGATGCTGATTATGGTATTTGCAGAGCTGAAAAGGGTATTTTACAGCTTGAGCTTACCTGCAAAAGAGGCGACGCCGCTGTGCTTACCGAGCTTAGGGGCGGTACTGTTGTTAATGCTGTTGCCGACACAGCTTATGCTGTAATTAACTGCAGTGAAAGTGACGACCATCAGCTTATGAGGCTTGCCGATGCAAAAGAAGGCGAGTTTGAATTTATGTATACACCCGATGGAATGATGATAAAGTCTAAAGGCAAGGCGGCTCATGCATGTGAGCCTCAAAAGGGTCACAATGCAATTCTTGACCTTATCGACCTGCTTTCAGCTAACTTTACTCTTTCATCCTTAGGTAACCTCTGCTCGTTCCTTTCTACCAGAATCAGAATGGAAAGTGACGGTACATCCCTTGGAATGAAGATGCGAGATTCTCAGTCGGGAGCACTTACAGTTTGTGCATCTACAATTGAGATTAACGAAACTACAGAGCGAGCAACCCTTGACATACGCTACCCTGTTACTTTTGGCGGCAAGGAGCTTATAAGAAGGGTAAAAAAAGCAGCTGATTTTGAAAATGTTGAGGTAAACGTGCTTAGTCATTCAAAACCCCTGTACCTTGACGATTCAAGACCTGTTATCGGCATTTTAAAGGAAGCCTATGAGGAAATTATGGGCGAAGCTCCCGAAATGTACGCCACAGGCGGCGGAACTTACGCCAGAAAGTTAGGCGGAAACGGAGTTGCATTTGGTCCTGTATTTAAAGGTGACCCTTCAAATCTCCATACCGACAACGAAGGTATTGATGAGGAAAACTTTATGAAGCATGCCCAGATTTGTCTGGAGGCTATGTACAGGATGTTTACAGCCGAATAAGGAGGTTTTTGGTATATGAACGCTGAAAAAAGAATCCGCAACGAAGCGAAATCTGTTCTTTCCAAAGGAAACTGGAGCTCGGCGGTAGCTATTTTTCTTTTATTATTTGCAAGTGTGCTTTTGGTGCTGTTTTTGCAAAGTGCCATTGTGCTTGGAATTGAAGTAGTACTTACACCTCTTTTCAACGCACTTGCAGAGCTTGACCCGATGTTTTCTCTCGAAAGCGAAGAGTCCCTCGGCTTTGCTTTGCTTATGACTGTATCAGGCTCAGGCGGTTTTATAGCCTTTGTGTTGGGATTTCTATTTATATTCCCTCTTTATTGCGGCGTTAAAAGGTACTTTTATCTGCTTTCAAAAGGCGAAGAAGCTAAGGTTTCAGACGTGTTCTATTATCTGACCGTTAAGCTAAAAAACTGCTTGTTGTTCGCTTTCAGATACGGACTTTTATGTGTTGTAAAATTCATACCCTGCATAGCACCTGCATATATGATTTTCCTCGCAATTATGAACAATGAGTTCAGCACCTTTGTAAATTCGTTACTTACATTTTTAGTCTTCTTAACAGGTATTGCAGGACTTGCTATATGGATTTTGTGGACATCACGACAGTTCCTCAGTATTTACTTATTCATCGAAGACGACAGCAAGCCTTCGGGCACGTATATAAAAGAATCAGAAAGAATTTTAAGCGGTGTGCTTAACACTTCGGTCAGAAGACTGATGTATTCCTTCGGCGGTTGGTTTTTGCTTGCACTTACAGGTGTAGGTATGTTATACTTTGTTCCCTACTGCGAGGCTTCCCTTGCAACATCTGCCAAATGGTTAATTAAACTTCAAAAGGAAGTATGCTGATTATGTTAGTTTCACTTTGTGTAATTGCTTATAACGAAGAAAAAGTGCTTAACGGACTCTTTCGTAATATCGCAGACCAGACTTATCCTCATGAAAAAATCGAGGTTGTGCTTGTTGACAGCAACTCGACTGACGGCACCTTGGCTATGATGGAGGATTTTAAAGCTACCGAGTACGGATTTAAAGATGTTATTATTACCGGTAGCAATAAAGGAAGTCAGGCTGCTTCGTGGAATGCGGCACTTACAAAGGCTACCGGCGACGTAATTATTCGTATTGATGCACACGCACAGATTCCCCGTAACTTTATTGCACGCTGTATTTACAATATGGAGGAGTTTGGCGAAACCATTGTCGGCGGCGGCAGACCCAACATTGTAGATAACGAAACCTCTTGGAAGCTGACACTTCTTGCTGCTGAGGAAAGCCTCTTCGGAAGCTCTATCGCAAATTACAGGCGTCCTACAGGAAAACAGGAATACCATGACTCGCTTTTTCATGCCGCTTATAAGAGAGAGGTTTTTGAGAAAGTCGGCGGCTTTAACGAAGCTTTGGGAAGAACCGAGGACAATGAGCTTCATTACAGAATTAGAGAAGCAGGCTATAAAATGTGCAGTTTTCCCGATATTATCTCCTTTCAGCACACAAGAAGCACCCTTCGTCATATGATAAAGCAGAAATACGGCAACGGCTATTGGATTGGTCTTACCTGCGGCGTTTGCCCCGGTTGTCTTTCTTACTTTCATTTTGTACCCTTTGTATTTCTTATTATGCTGATTATTTTTACCGTGTTTGCGGCTTTGGGTTACATTTATCCCTTGCTTTACACCGGACTTGCATATCTTATGTTTGACTTTGTTAACACTGTCGTATGTTTTTTAACAAGGAAGGTTCAGCCACAGTTTTTGCTCTTGCCTTTCCTGTTCCCTATACTGCATATTGCTTACGGAGTGGGTACACTTTGCGGACTTGTTAAAATGCCGTTCTGGAGAAGAAAGCTTGGTGATAAACCTTTCGAAAGAATTAACGAGGTTAAGAATGCGGTTATTAAAAACAATCGCCATAACAAAAAAGAAAGCAGTGAAGATTTAGTTTGAGTATTCAGCTTGACAGTAAGACTCTGAGAGACCTACAGCTTGCAGAGCTTGACGGACTTAACTTTTTTGATGACTTCTGCAGAAAAAACGGACTTACATATTACCTTTGCGGCGGTTGTCTTATCGGCTCAATACGAAACAAGGGATTCGTACCTTGGGATGACGACATTGACGTGTTGATGCCCAGACCTGATTACGAACAATTTTTAAGACTTTACAAAAAAGAAAATCCCAGCAAGCGTTTTGTGCTTCTGGATGCTGACAAAGAGAATACCTACGGCAATATTTTTGCGGTAATCGCCGATACAAACCACACCCTGATTAAGGAGTATCAGAAGGATATGGATATGCCGCATGGCATTCCTCTTGATATTTTCCCTATTGATGGCTTGGCAAGCGGCAAAATGGCTCGATTAATACAGTATATGTGGACAATGGTTTACTCGCTTTTTCGTTCGGGTATTGTACCGAAAAACCAAGGCGGCCTGCTAAGCTTCGGCTCTAAGGTATTACTCGGTATTTTCAGAGGCAAAAATGTAAGATACAAAATCTGGAAGTTTTCAGAAAAAAGAATGAGCCGCTTTAACTTTGAAACCTCGGAAAACGTTGCCGAGCTCTGTGCCGGATTTTACTTTATGAAAAAGGTTTATCCCAGAAGCATTTACGACGGAATATGCGAGGTTGAGTTTGAGGGCAGAAAATACCTTGCAATGAAAAATTACGAGGAGTACCTTAAAATTCCTTTCGGAAACTACATGGAGTTACCGCCTGAGGAAAAGAGAGTTGCTCATCATGATATTATTGAGCTTAGACTTGGTGAAAAATCCCTGTGACAAAAACTTGACAATATTCGTCTTTAGTTATAGAATACTTATGAAATCTTTGGGGCGGGGTGAAATTCCCCACCGGTGGTAAAGCCCACGAGCCTTGTGCTGAACAGGTGTAACTCCTGTGCCGACGGTATAGTCCGGATGAGAAAAGATGACTTTATACTTATGTATAATGCTCAGGCTCCGCACTTGCGGAGCTTTTATTTTTATCGTCCCCTACCTTGGAGGTAAATTTATGGAAAATACTTTGACAAGAAATAATGACAGAGGCTATCGTATAAAGATGCTTGCAACCTTGGGTATGCTTGCGGCAATGGCGTACGTAATTACATTTATCTGTCGCATTCCGATTATTCCCAGTGTGCCATTTCTTGACCTTGAATTTAAAAGTGCCATAATACTTATTGGCGGCTTTATTTACGGGCCTTTGCCTGCTTTTGCGGTTACTGTGGTTGTTTGCTTTCTTGAAATGCTTACGTTCAGCTCTACAGGCTTTATCGGCTTTGCAATGAACGTACTGGCAACTGCGGCATTTGTTTGCCCTGCAGCTTTTATTTACAAAAAGAAGAAGTCTCTTGCGGGAGCTATAATCGGACTTGGGGCAGGCACTGTGCTTATGACAGGAATTATGCTTTTATGGAATTATCTTGTCACTCCTCTTTATATGAACGTAACAAGAGAATTTATAAGCACCCTTTTGCTCCCTGCATTTTTGCCCTTTAACGTAATAAAAGGTGCTTTAAATGCAAGTGTGACACTTGTATTATACAAGCTTGTGGTTACTGCTTTAAGAAAAGCAAGGCTTCTGCCTCAAGGCTCTGAGCAAAGCAACAAAAAAACGACAACCTTTATTTCTTCTATTATTTTATCGATACTGATTATTACAACCTGCGTGTTGGTTATTCTTGCTTTTAACGGCGTATTTTGATTGACAAAACGACCCAACAGGTATATTATATAAAAAAACAGAGTAGAGCCTTGTGCGTAAAGTGCCGCTTGGACGGGGAGTTGCCAAGAGGACGAAGAGTAAAACTCGCGGTGTAAGGCTTGCATCCCGCTGAAAATCAGAATTTACGGCGGAGCTGTGTTTAAAAAATGCAGTTTCGCCTTTTCTTTTTCTGCGGCAAACACAGGAGGTTTGCACGTGAATATTATCAGAGAAAAGTTTTTAAAATCGGCACAAACATTAAAAAAGCCCCAAAACCTTGCAATATGCGGTATGCTATTGGCGTTGAGGATTTTGCTTGGGTATTTTTCCAATTTGACCTTAGCAATTACACCAGATATTAAAATTGGGCTTACGTTTCTGCCAATTGCAATTGCAGGTATACTTTGCGGCCCCGTAGCCTCAGGTGCAATAGGAGCATTAGGCGATCTGATATGCTTTATGCTGGTTCCTATGGGTGCATATTTTCCGGGTTGGACTTTAAACGGACTACTGGTAGGAATACTTTATGGTATGTTTTTATATGAAAGCAAGCGATTTGTGCCCTCCCTTGTAATATGCGAGGTTGTGTCAGGCATATTTGTAGAAATCGCTTTGGGCTCGCTGTGGCTATATATACAGTTTTCCAAGGCATTCTGGATCACCGCAGGAATCAGAAGTATAAAAACCTTTGTAGCAATTCCCA
>JAUNEH010000026.1:0-14875 GCA_030525665.1 Ruminococcus sp. | reverse complement strand
ATTGAAATTGCAGTAATTATTCTTTTTGAAAAAACAGTTATAAAACAGCTTGAAAAACGGCTAAAGAGGAGAAGACTTTAATGAAAATTGCAGTTCTTGATAAAGGAACCCTCGGAAAGGACATTGACCTTTCCCCTATTTATGCCTTAGGCGAAGTTGCAGAGTATCAAACAACCGAACCCGAAAAGGTATCAGAAAGAATACATGATTCAGATGTAGTTATTATTAATAAAATTAAGCTAAATGAAAGTAACTTAAAAGATGCAAGCAAGCTTAAAATAATTTGTGTTGCGGCTACAGGCTATGACAATATTGATACTGAGTACTGTAAAAATGCAGAGATTGCAGTTTTCAACGTACCGGGGTATTCTACCGACAGTGTGGCTCAGGTTACGCTTGCAATGGCTCTGAGCCTTACGACACACCTTAAGGAATACGAAGACTTTGTAAGAAGCGGCGAATATACAAAATCAGGTATTGCAAATAAGCTGACCCCTGTGTACCACGAGCTGTCCTCGTTCACCTGGGGCGTTGTAGGCGGCGGCTCTATCGGTATGAAGGTTGCAGAGATTGCAGACGCATTCGGTTGTAAGGTAATGGTGTGCCGAAGGAAACAGGAAGGCAGATTTCCAGTTGTAGATATTGATACTCTTTGCAAGGAGTGTGACATTATCACACTGCACGTACCTCTAAGCAATGAAACAAGGAATTTAATCAACGCCGACAGGATTGCTAAAATGAAGCAAAACGCCATTGTTATAAACACAGCCCGCGGAGCAGTAGCCGACGAAAGAGCCTTGACAAATGCTATTAAGCAGGGCAAGTTAGGCGGTTTGGGTGTTGACGTTTACTCTGCAGAGCCTTTTGATGAAGAGCACCCTTACAACGAAATTCTTGGATTTGATAACGTTTGCTTTACTCCTCATATGGCTTGGGGCTCGTATGAAGCACGAAACAGATGCGTAAGAATAATTGCTGAAAATATCGAAAGCTACTTTAGCGGAGATAAGAAAAACAGAATAGTTTAAGCTGACAAATAAAAGGAAACCTCCCTGAGAATTAACTCAGGGAGGTAATTTTATATCAGTTTTATCTGATTATTCAGCGGGAACTACAACCTCTGCACGAAGAGCCTCGATATCGGGCTTTTCGGTGTAGATTGTGATAAACTCGCCCTTGTCGATGATGTTATAGTCGTCGATAACAATCCAGATTTCTTCTGCAGTGTTACCCATCATATCGGCAGTCTGGGGAGAACCGTTTGCATTAATAATGATACCGTACTCGCAACCCTCGGGAAGTGCTGCATCGATTGTATACCAACCGTCACCATCAGCAAGCATAGGAACGCCGGGCCAAGAGCCGAATGCGTTAACACCGCTGGTAGGATCCCAAGCCCAGAGGTAAGGAGTCCAAGTAGCTTCGGGGTCAAGGTGAATTGCGTGTACCTTGATACCGCTTGCAGAATAATCATAGATGTAGTCAACTGTAGTTGTACCAACAGCTACAATACCCTCTGCATTTTCAGGAAGCTGCTCGCTTACAGAGTAAAGCTCAACAGAAACAGCCTCTGTCTTGTACTCAGAGCCTACCTTGTACTTCTTCTCTACGGAAGGAGCAATAGAAACCTTGTCGCCATTATCGTTGATTGCGTAGAAGTTTGTAACAACGGTACCGATGCTGATGTTAATGTTTGCAATATGCTTCTGAACTGCTGTTGCATCCTTAACATTTACCTTGCCGTTGTAGTCGTAGTCAGCAAGAGCAGCAACGTCATCAGCTAAAACTACAATCTTAGCAATGTGCTTCTGAACTGCTGTTGCGTCTTTGATGTTAACTTTACCGTCGCCTGTAATATCGTTATCCTTTAAAGCAGGAGCAACGTAGCTATTGTAGTAGTAAGTAACAACCTTGTCTTCTTCTGTAAATGTGCCCTTTGCATCACCTTCAACACGGTCGATTTCGTACTCGAGGCTTAAGGAAGAATCCTGAGCTGTTTCGTAACCCTTACCTACCTCACCTGTGATAGTCTGGGTTGTGATAACTTCGTTTGTCTTAGCGTTTACGTGGTTAACTGTAACCTTAGAGTCTGTTGACTCAAGACCTACAGCATCAAAGCTCTTCTTATCAACAGCAATAATAGAGCCTGAGGGAGCAACCTCAAATGTGTTACCCTTTACAACCTCGATTGCAGATACGCCAGTGCTGTTTTCATCAGCAATGATAACCCACTCGTCAACGCCTACGTCGGGAAGCTCAACTACCTGAGTTTCCTTTGTAAGGGAGTTTGTCATAACTGCAACCTTATCCCACTCGCCTTCTACGTCGTTATCTACCACATAAGCGATATAGCTTTCAACACTGGAGAGAGATGTAGCGAATGTATAAGCATCAGCATATTTGCCTGTTGCATCTGTGAAGGGAGAATAGTTCTTTCTAATGTCAATGAGACCTCTGTAGTAAGAAACAAGGTCAGCATTGGAAACAGCAAGATTCCAGTCAATCTGGTTAAGCTCTACAGGAGAAGAATAGCTGTTGTGGTCGCCATCCTTTGAACGAGCAAGCTCTTCGCCTGCTACGAAGAAGGATGTACCCTGAGATGTAAGGATAAGAGTTGCAGACATCTTATTCATTTCGATAAGGTCAGCATATCTCATTCTGTACTCGGCATCCTCGCCACGGGTTGAAGCAACAAGTCTGTCGTAAAGAGTGTGGTTATCGTGGCAGGATACGTAAGTTACGCACTGCTCAGCAGTCTGGGGAGTCCATGTACCGCCCTTGCCAAATGTATTGGCACGTACACCGTAAGCCACGCCTTCATAACAAGCCTTGGAGCCCTGAAGGAAGCCTGTAGCTGTGTTTGTAAATACGTTACCCTTAAGAGCATCACGAATCTGGTCGTTGAACATACCGATTCTGGAGCTAACCTCTGCAGCATTTGACTGAGAAGCACCGATTGTCTTTGTACCTGTGCAGGTAACAGGGTCAAACTGTGAGCTCATGTTCCAGCCTTCACCATACATGATGATGTCGGGGTTGATGGTGTCGAGGTCTTCTCTGATAAGGTTCATTGTTTCGGCATCGTGAAGGCCCATAAGGTCAAAACGGAAACCATCTACGTGGTACTCTTCTACCCAATAACGGCAGGAGTCAATCATAAACTTTCTGAACATTGCACGCTCGGAAGCTGTATCGTTACCGCAACCGGAGCCTGCAGACCAACCGCCCTGTGCATTAAAGCGGTAGTAATAGTTAGGAACTGTAAGCTGGAAGAAAGATGTGTCGGAAGCATATGTATGGTTGTAAACAACGTCCATAATAACACCGATACCTGCATCATGAAGAGCCTGAATCATCTGCTTACACTCATTAATTCTAACGTTACCGTCATAGGGGTTAGAAGAATAGCTACCCTCGGGAACGTTATAGTTCTTGGGGTCGTAGCCCCAGTTGTACTGGTGCTCAAGACTCTTGTCTTCCTGAATGGAAGCAAAATCGTAGAAGGGGTTAATCTGTACGTGAGTTACGCCAAGCTCTTTGAGGTAATCAACACAAGTGGAAATGTTGCCCTCGCCGTTAACTGTAGTGCCTTCCTCGGTAAAAGCAAGGAACTTACCGCGGTTTGCCTCAGAAACGCCTGAAGACTCGCTTGCGGAGAAGTCGCGAACTACTACTTCCCAAATGATAGCATCTGTCTGCTCGTCAACTAAAACGTACTGGTCATTTTCCCAACCCTCGGGGTCGGTAGAGTCAAGGTCAACTACCATTGCACGGTTACCGTTAACACCTACAGCCTTAGCATAGATGTCACAAACCTCGGAAGTTTTCTTAGTACCTGTAACAAGAGCTACAGTAGAAACCTCGTAGGTATAGTAAACGTTTAGAAGGTCACCCTCAACAGTTACAGACCAAACGCCTGTTTCTTCGTCGAGAGTCATTTCGTATTCACCAAGGTCCTGGGCACCCTCTTCGGCATCGCTACCTGTAGCATAAAGCTTAAGAGTAACAGCCTCAGAAGTAGGAGACCAAACCTTGAATGTTGTTGCCTCGGGGGTATATGTGCTACCGAGGTCGTCGCCGTCGTAAGCATAAAGCTCGTCAAGCTCCATTGCAGCAACCGAATAGGGGTTGTTGTTGGTTACCTCAGATTCTGCAGAAACAGAAAGAAGGCTTAAAGTGCTTAAAACCATCATAACTGCAAGCAAAATCGAAAGGATTTTTTTGAGTTTCATAGAATTACCTCCTATTAAAATGAATAATGTAAATCTGCTTTATTCCAAAAGCAGAGAATTACCTTTTAAAAATTGCCTTATATGCCGCCTCGTCTATAAGAACGAGAGCACTTTTGCCCTCAACCAGAGCAAGCTCGGAAATTGCCATTAAGGGTGCAGTGCCTGCACTGTGCTTATTTACAACAGCAATCCACTTGGTGTCTTTGCTAAGGCCTGTATCTGCAAGATTAATGCGAACATCATAATCACAGGGATTAAGTGCTACAAAAATATGACCCTTAACGTCGCCGTCCGTAAAATCAACAGCATAAGAAACACAAGGCATTGCGGAATCGATAAAACGGAAGTCTGCTGTATCAGAAACCTTGTTTGAGCCTTTAAGTGCCGCCAGATGTTTTCTAAGTCGGATAAGACCCTGATAGTAAAGAATAAGGTCTGCGTAGTGGCCGGTATTTTCCCAGTCAATCTGGTTAATCTCAGCAGATGAGCAATAGCTGTTTTCGTCACCAAACTTTGTACGGGCAATTTCCTCGCCTGCCAAGAAGAAAGGAATACCCCGTGAAGTAAGAACTATTGCGGCAGAAAGCTTAATCATAGAAACAAGTGAATCAAAACGCTCGCAATATCCTTTGCCGCCTCTTTCGCTTAATACGAGCTTGTCATAAAGGGCGTAGTTATCATGACATGAGGCGTAGTTTACGCACTGAGATGCCTCCTTTGCCCATGAACCTGTTTCGGCTAATATACCGCTTTTGATACGCTCGGCAAAAGCACCGCACTGAACAAAGCCTTTATCATACGCACCGAAAACACTGCCCTTGATAGCATCACGAATATTGTCGTTAAAGGCACCTACACCCGGCATTGAACGAATAGCACCCTGATTTGCCATTTCTGTACCACAGGCACAGGCTGTACCCATATGCCAGCCTTCACCATAGAGAATAACGTTATCCTTACCGAATTTGCTGTCAAGAGCTTCGCGGATAAAACGCATTGTAGCAGCATCATGAAGACCCATAAGGTCAAAACGGAAGCCGTCGAGGTGGTATTCCTCTGCCCAGTAAAGAACAGAGTCAATCATAAACTTTCTGAACATAAGATGCTCAGAGGCTGTGTCGTTAGAGCAACCTGAGCCGTTAGACCAAGAGCCGTCTTTATTGTAGCGGTAATAGTAACCGGGGACACTTCTGTCGAAGAAAGAGCCCTGTGCCTGATAAGTGTGATTATAAACCACGTCCATAATAACACCGATACCTGCATCATGCAAAGCCTTAATCATCTGCTTGCACTCGGTAATTCGCACATTTCCGTCGAAGGGGTTTGTAGAATAGCTTCCCTCTGGAACGTTATAGTTTTTAGGGTCATAGCCCCAATTAAAGGAATCGTCCTGTGCGGCTTCATTTACTGAGCCGAAATCGTAGAAGGGATTAATCTGTACGTGGGTAATACCAAGCTGCTTTAAATAATCAACGCAGGTTGGAACAATGCCCTCGCCGTAAAGTGTACTGTGCTCGGTAAAAGCAAGGTATTTTCCTCTGTGCTCTTCAGAAACACCTGAAGAAGGCGAATGAGAAAAGTCCTTTACGTGAACTTCCCAAACGATTGCATCGGTAGGACTATCCAAGAAGATATTTTTGTCCTCTTCCCAACCTTCAGGGTCAGTTGATTTAAGGTCAACAATCATACCTCTTTCGCCGTTTACGCCTGCGGCTTTTGCATAGATATCTACAGTTTCCACTCTTTTGCCGTTGAAATCTATAATATAAGTGTAATATTCATTCTTGTGGTCACCAACATACTCGCAACGCCACACATTTTCGTCCGTTTTCAACATAGGCAGCTCAGCAATAACCCTTGCTCCTTGCTCGGAGTCGCTGCCTGTGGCAAAAAGCCTTACCTTAACGGCAAGTGCTTCGGGCGACCAGAAAGTAAATATAGTTTTCTCTTTAGAGTAAACTGCACCTAAATCGTTACCAAAATAGGCAAATTTGTCAAGCCTGTGAACGGGATTGCCTAAGTTTTTATCGCTATCCCAAAGGCTTGTGTTAGTTGTGTTAATCATAATAATCACCAAATGTTTAGAGCATTCGCTCCCATAATATAATACATAGATAATATACCACAAAGCGAGCCTAAAATAAAGACGGAAACCGTACATAAAGTGCGATTTCCGTGTAGAAATTTTCATCGATTTTTCGTTAATTTTGCCATATTGTCTTTTTAATTCATAGTATAAACTGCTGAATTGCCTAATTCCTGCTCAATTTTAAGAAGCCTGTTATACTTTGCTACCCTCTCGCTTCGGCATGGAGCACCTGTTTTAATCTGGCCTGCGTTTACAGCAACGGCAATATCAGCTATTGTAGTATCCTCTGTTTCGCCGCTACGGTGCGAAATTACCGTTGTGTATCCTGCTCTGTGAGCAGTTTCAATAGCTCTAAAGGTTTCAGAAAGGGTGCCTATCTGATTTACTTTAATAAGAATAGAATTAGCCGCACCTAAGGAAATACCTTTTTCCAGTCTTTTATAATTGGTAACAAAAAGGTCGTCACCTACTATCTGCAAGCTGTCTTTAGCCGAATTAGTAAAGCTTTGCCAAGTCTGCCAATCATCCTCTGCCAAAGGGTCCTCGATTGAGATTATGGGATACTTTTCCTTAAGAGAGCTAAAGTAAGCGGCAAGCTCGTTGCCTGTATAAACAACCCCACGCTTGGGAAGCACATACTTGCCGTCACTAAACCACTCTGATGATGCGGCGTCTAAGGCAAGCTTAATCTGAGCATCATTAAAACCTGCGGCATTAATTGCCTCTAAAATAAGCTCAATTGCATCTTCGTCACTCTGCAGATTAGGTGCAAAACCGCCTTCGTCGCCTACTGCTGTGGAAAGATTTTTTTCCTTTAAAAGCTTACCCAAAGTATGATAAACCTCACAAGCGGCACGAATAGCCTCTGCAAAGCTTCTGAAGCCAACAGGCATAATCATGAATTCCTGAATATCGATATTATTTGACGCGTGTGCACCGCCGTTGAGAATATTCATCATAGGCACAGGAAGCTTATGAGAATATACGTTGCCAAGATATCTGTACAGCGGAAGCTTGACGGCGTTTGCCGCCGCCTTTGCAACAGCCATCGAAACCGACAGCAAGGCGTTAGCACCAAGCTTTGATTTATTATCGGTAGAATCGAGTGTGGTAAGAATTGAATCAATTGAGAGTTGGTTGGTGGCTTTCTGACCTAAAAGTGCAGGCGCAATTGTGCTGTTGACGTTAGTTACTGCTTTTTTTACGCCTTTGCCCATGTAACGAGCATCCTTGTCACGAAGCTCCACCGCTTCGTGCTCGCCGGTAGAAGCACCCGAGGGTACGGCGGCAACTCCCTTTGCTCCGTTTTCAAGCATTACCTCACACTCTACTGTAGGAAAGCCTCTGGAATCGAGAATTTCTCTTGCGTTAACGCTTTTGATTTTTGTTTCCATATTTATACCTCCGTTGTAATCAATAGTATTGGCAAAGAAAAATCAAATATTCCGCACGAATCTCCTCTTTGATGTATATATTAATAACAGAAGGGAGGTTTTACTTCTGAACTACACACTTTATACTGTTATGCCCGGCAATACACTTTGGGGTATTGCAAACTTTTTTGGAACTACCGTTGACGAAATAGTAAGAGTTAACGATATTGAAAATCCCGAGTTTATCATACCGGGTCTTGTGCTTAAAATTCCTGCAAAAATTCCACCCGATATGCCCTCGGTATATATAGTAAGACCCGGTGACACCGTTTGGGGTATTGCCAGAAGATACGGCATTAACGCTAACGATATAATTTCATACAACAATTTAAACAATCCGAATACAATTTATCCCGGACAAAAACTTAGGCTTAAGTGATATAAAAGACCGCAAGGCTAATTGTTCTGCCTTGCGGTCTGCTTATGCTTTGTTTTTTCTTTTCAGGTAGCTGTTTATCTGCTCGTTGTCATAAAGCACCAGATCGTCTACCCCTGCTAAAAATTCATTATGGTGCCTTACTTCATGAGCAAGCACCTTTTTGAGACGTTTATAATATTCTTCCTTAGAAAGTTGACCGTAAACGCGGTTAAGACTTCCGTAGTAAAATACTATGTATCGGCCCAGAGAATTGCGTTTATACTCGCCTAAAATGAACAAATCGTTATTTACCGCCTTGGGATGCACCTTTACCTGAGGTAGCAAAGACATTCCGCCGTTTAATTCGCGGTAAAGCTCAAAGGGCATAGAGCCGGCGATTTCATCGAGCATCTCAGCACATTCCTCGAAGGTAATCATTAGTCTAAAAAGTCCTTAAGCTTCTTGCTTCTTGAGGGATGACGAAGCTTACGAAGTGCCTTTGCTTCAATCTGACGGATACGCTCACGAGTAACGTTAAACTCCTTGCCTACTTCCTCAAGTGTACGGCTTCTTCCGTCTTCTAAGCCAAAGCGTAGACGAAGAACCTTTTCCTCTCGGGGGGTGAGGGTGTCAAGCACCTCTACAAGCTGTTCGCGAAGAAGTGTATGGGATGCAGCATCAGCAGGAGCAGGTG
Source organism: Ruminococcus sp. (assembly GCA_030525665.1). Classification (GTDB taxonomy): domain Bacteria; phylum Bacillota; class Clostridia; order Oscillospirales; family Acutalibacteraceae; genus Ruminococcoides. The sequence goes on along the minus strand of JAUNEH010000026.1, from coordinate 6,069 downwards.
CATCATCATCGGGAATAAAATCGCCAAGGTGGCTGTCCTCTTCTTCACCAATAGGAGTTTCTAAGGAAACGGGCTCCTGAGCAACACGCATAATCTCGCGTACTTTATCAACGGACATATCAAGCTCTTCGGCAATTTCGTCAGCAGTGGGCTCATGGCCATTCTGGTGAAGTAGCTGGCTTGAAACCTTCTTGACCTTATTGATAGTTTCTACCATATGAACAGGAATTCGGATAGTACGAGCCTGGTCGGCAATAGCACGAGTAATAGCCTGACGAATCCACCATGTTGCATAGGTTGAGAACTTGAAGCCTTTAGTATAATCGAACTTTTCTACAGCCTTAATAAGACCTAAATTACCCTCTTGAATCAAATCAAGAAACTGCATACCTCTGCCGAGGTAACGCTTAGCTATACTTACAACAAGACGAAGGTTAGCCTCAGAAAGACGCTGTTTTGCCTGAACGTCTCCATCGTTTATGCGAATAGCAAGCTCTATTTCCTCCTCCTGAGAAAGAAGAGGTACACGACCGATTTCCTTAAGATAAACCTTAACCGGGTCGTCGATGGCAATAATTTCACTGCCGTCTGACTCACCCACAGGGTTACCCTCGGCGGCGTTTATGGCAACCTCTAAGTCTGCAAACTGCTGTAAATCGTCGTTATCTTCTACGATTTCGATACCCATGCTCTCTAAATTATCATAAAGCTTTTCAAGCTGCTCGGGGTCAAAGTCAATTTCACCGATTGCATCAAGAATATCTTTGTTAGAAAGCTGGCCTTTAGTTTTACCAAGCTCGGTAATTTCTTTAATAATTGATTTTTTGTCCTGAATTGAACCTGCCATTTTCATATTTCTCCTATCTGTTTATTTCTTTGGCTTCTTTTTTAAATTGTTCATTATTTCTTCGGGGGTCATCCCACTGATGTCAGCCTTAGTAAGCTTTCCTTTTTCGAAATGAATGGTATCTATATATTCCCTCATGGCGTTTATGGTTGCTGTCTGGGAATTATAGGAATTTATAATTGAATAAAATCGGGATACCTCATCCGGGGTAAAATCCTGAGATACGTTAAGGTCAGAAGGTAAGGCGTTTTTGATTTTTTCTGTTATGTATACATAAAACCGCTTGTTGAAGGCTGTAACGAAATCCTCGGGATTTATAAGCTCTGAGGCTTTTTTCAGCATATCGGGATTATGAAATATGTAGGATATAAGCATTTCCTCAGCCTTAGCGGCACGCATATTTTCCTTACGCTCAGGGTTAAGCTTTTCGTCCCTGCCTACTAAGTCAGAGGCTACTTTTTTGTATTCCTTTTTAGCAAAATCCCTTCGCTTATTTGATTTCATCCGATTTAAGTCCTCGACAACCGCATCTTTTCTGACACCTAATTCTTCAGAAAGCTTTGAGCAGTAGATATCCTGCTCTACAAAGCTGTCTAAGTTTGCGATTATACGCAAGGCTTCCTTCATATATGCGGCTTTGGAGTCAGCACGGTTAAGGTCGTGCACAAGCCTAAGCTTTGTAAGGCGATACTCAACGTCGTCACCGCTGCTTTCAAGCAAATTCTTGAAAGCGGCTTGTCCCCTTTCTCCGTTTTTGCGGATAAATTCGTCGGGGTCTTTTCCGTCGGGAATTGTAAGTACACGGATAACCAAGCCCGCATTACGAAGTATGTCTATGGCTTTGGCGGTAGCCTTCTGCCCCGCTTCATCAGCATCATAACAAATTATAACCTCGTCGGCGTAGCGCTTCATTAACAATGCCTGCTCGGGCGTTAAAGCTGTACCAAGGGTTGCAACGGCATTTTGAAAACCTGCGGCATTAAGGGCTATTACATCCATATAGCCTTCACAAAGAATAAGGGTACGCAGTCCCGTATTCTTGGCGTTGTTAAGCGAAAAAAGATTCGAGCTTTTTTTAAAAGCCAAGGTATCGGAGGTGTTGAGGTATTTTGGTTTCTGGTCAGTAAGAATACGACCTCCAAAAGCGATAACGTTACCCCTTAAATCTATAATAGGAAACATAACCCTGTCGGAGAATCTGTCCACAATACCTTTGCCGCTTGACCTTTGAAAGGCTAAATTTGCGGCTACAATTTCAGTATCTTTAAAGCCTTTTTTTCGAAGATGGTCAGAAAGTGCAAAACGATTTGACGGTGCATAGCCTAAACCAAAGCGAACAACCGTCTGGCGGCTTAAGGCACGACCTATAAGGTATTCCTGTGCCTGTTTTCCTGCGTCTGACATTAGCTGAGCGTGGAAAAACCTTGCGGCTTCGCGGTTTGCCTCTAAAATTCTGCCCTTAAGCTTTGAGACTCCGTCGTCGTAGGTATCCTCAGGCATTGACATACCAGCCCTTGTTGCTAAAAGCTTGACAGCCTCGATATAATCGAGGTTTTCAATCTTCATAATAAAAGTAATAACGTCGCCGCCTACACCGCAACCGAAGCAGTAAAAACTACCATTTTCCGGGTAAATATTAAAGGACGGAGTTTTTTCGGAATGAAAGGGACAAAGTCCAATCATATTCCTTCCCCGCCGCTTTAAGTTAACATAAGAGGAGACTATATCGGTAATATCTGAGCGAGCCTTAAGCTCTGACAAAAAACTGCTTGGTAATGCCATTACCGCACCTCCTCTTAATAATAATCATTTTCAATATTATATACGACAAGAATTTTAAAATTCCTGCTTTTTTATATTTTTTCTAATAGGAGTAGTATTTTTCTGATACTATCTCTATTTCGACGCTTCCGCCGGTAGCATCAGCTACCTTTTTATTAAGTGAACCGATATCCCCCACAGGAATATGAAAGCAAAGTGTAACGTTATCCTCAAAAACTGTGTCATCGAGGGTTGCACCATTTTCGGGAAGAAGTGATGAAAGTTTGCCGTACTGACTATAAGAGCAGGTAAGCTTTGCTTCGTAGCAGGTAATCATTTCACGTCTGCCTGCAGCGTTAAGTCCGATAGATGCACCATGAGAATATGCACGAACCAATCCTCCTGCACCTAAAAGCACACCGCCGAAATATCGTGTAACAACTACGCACACATCGGTAAGACCGGATTTGCGGATAACGTCCAGAACCGGCACGCCTGCTGTACCCTGAGGCTCATGGTCGTCGCTGTAGCGACACAAATTTTGCTCTCGAATTACATAAGCATAAACATTGTGTGTGGCGTCCCAGTGACGGGTACGTATTTCGTTTATGAAATTTAGTGCTTCTTCTTCGGTGGTTACAGGCATTACATAGCCTATAAATTTAGAACGTCGCTCTATAAATTCGTCCTGTGCCGCTTTGGCGACAGTTACGTAATCCTTTGACAACCTGCTCACCCCTTATAAAAAAATCAGGCGGTGCTTCCTATGAAGTACCGCCCAAAAATGCTTTGATTACTTATCGATGCCGTAACGCTTCTTAAATCTGTCAACACGGCCGCCTGGATCAACGAGCTTCTGCTTGCCAGTGAAGAAAGGATGGCACTTGGAACAGATTTCAACACGCTGGTTGGGCTTTGTAGAACCTGTCTCGATTACATTACCACATGCACATGTGATAGTAGTCTGCTGATAGTTAGGATGGATATTCTCCTTCATTCGAATTCACCTCTTTCATGAAACTCAGTTGCAATAGGCTTATTGTACTACAAAAAATCTGAAAATGCAAGCATTTTTTGAATTAATTCTAATCTTTATTTATCTTATTGAAATATGAGTGACATATTCCTCTAAAGACATATCATATCGACGAATATTTTCAGCTGCTTCCTTGCCTATATAGCGATAAAGATTAGGGTTAAAGGACATGGCAGTTTCGCCTTCCTTGGCTTCGGGGTATCTAAGTATAAAGCCAAAGTTAACCGAATGCTTAACAAGCCACTTGTAGCTTTCGCTTCCTACGGGAGAGTTAAACTCTACCAAAAGTCCCGTCTGGCTTTCACTGCAACCCTCGAGGGGGCAAACCTTTTTGGTCTCAGCCTCTGCCTTAATCTGAGAAAGGTTTCCGCTTTTCTTGAGCTTTTCAAAGGTTTGCAGATGCAGCTTTGCCTGCTCATCATATGACACAAAACCCGCTTTAAGCTCTAAGGTAACTCCGTCCTCTAGTGCGGCACTATACATTGCATTTAATGCTTCAACCGTCAAATAGTTAACCTGAACACCTTTAAACTCTGCAAGTTCAGGCACATAGGTGCTTTCTAAAGGGTCGGACTCATTGACTATACGCATCAACTCTTCTTCATGCAGGACTGCTTCGTCTGCAGTCGCCACAGGCTTTATCGGCTCAACATACATATCCTTTAGAATCAACCTGTAGGAAACATACGCACCGCCTGCAATTACACCGATAATGAGAATGGGAATTACAAAAAGCATTATGGTTTTAAAAACGATGTTTTCGTTCTTGCGTCTGCCTCGATATGAATATGTGTTGGTAATATCATAGCGTTTGTATGGCATTAAGGTCTCCTATCAGTTAATAACCTTTGAATCAATATCCTCAACAGCTCTTGCGATAAAGTCCTCAACACTCATTGCACCAAGGTCGCCCTGTTTACGTGCACGCACAGAAACAGTATTTCCCTCGATATCCTTATCGCCGATAATAAGCATATAAGGAACCTTTTCAAGCTGAGCTTCGCGGATTTTGTAGCCGATTTTTTCACTTCTGTCGTCTACCTCTACACGCATACCCTTAGCCTCAAGTGCCTTTTTAACGTCGTAAACGTAATCAAGATGTCTGTCAGCAATAGGAAGAAGCTTAACCTGTGTAGGAGCAAGCCACATTGGGAATGCACCTGCGTATTTCTCGATAAGAAGAGCAAGTGTACGCTCGTAGCAACCGATAGATGTTCTATGGATAATGTAGGGGTTCTTTTTAGAGCCGTCCTTATCAACGTAAACCATACCGAACTGCTCGGCAAGAAGCTGGTCAACCTGAATTGTAATGAGGGTATCCTCTTTGCCCCATACGTTTTTAATCTGGATATCAAGCTTGGGACCGTAGAAAGCGGCTTCGCCAATACCGATTTTGTAGTTAAGACCGAGGTTATCGAGAATTTTACCCATTATACCCTGTGCCTCGTCCCACTGCTCGGGAGTACCGATATACTTTTCTTTATCTGCGGGATCCCACTGAGAGAAGCGGAAGGAAACGTCATCATAAAGTCCGAGGGTCTTGAGCATAAACACTGCAAGCTCGAGGCAACCCTTGAACTCATCCTCTAACTGCTCGGGAGTACACATAAGATGACCCTCAGAAATTGTAAACTGACGTACACGGATAAGACCGTGCATTTCTCCGCTGGCTTCGTTTCTGAAAAGAGTGGAGGTCTCGTTATATCTTAAGGGCAAGTCTCTGTAGGAGCGACCTCTGTTTAAATATGCCTGATACTGGAAGGGGCAAGTCATAGGACGAAGAGCAAAAACCTCTTTATCCTTTTCCTCGTCGCCCAATACGAACATACCGTCCTTATAGTGGTCCCAGTGACCGCTGATTTTATAAAGGTCAGACTTTGCCATGTAGGGAGTTTTTGTTAAGAGCCAACCGCGACGCTGTTCTTCATCCTCAACAAAACGCTGAAGAAGCTGAATAATTCTGGCACCCTTGGGAAGAAGTATTGGTAAGCCCTGACCGATAACCTCTGATGTTGTGAAGAGTTCAAGCTCACGACCTAATTTATTGTGGTCACGAAGGCGAGCCTGCTCGACCATTTCGAGGTACTCGGTAAGCTGTGAAGCCTTGGGGAAAGCAATACCGTAAACACGGCACATCTGTGCATTTTCTGCATTACCACGCCAATATGCACCTGTGCAGTTAGTAAGCTCAATAGCCTTTAAGGCAGCAACCGACATAAGATGAGGGCCTGCACAAAGGTCGGTAAAATCGCCCTGCTTGTAGAATGTAAGCTTGTCACCTTTTTCGATGTGCTCTTTGGCTAATTCTACTTTGTAGTCCTCGCCCATATCGGAAAGCATCTTAACAGCTTCGTCAGCATCAAGCTCAAATCTCTCAAGCTCGATACCATCTTTGACGATTTTCTTCATCTCTGCCTTGATTTTT
>JAUNEH010000025.1:8983-20521 GCA_030525665.1 Ruminococcus sp. | reverse complement strand
TCGGTGCATAACACCGTATCTGACAAAATCTGCGTTTTTTAGTGCAGGAATCAGACCGAAAACACGCTTTTGCTCTCCGAATTTAAGGTTAGTCTGGAAGCCTACCAGATTGAACATTGTGCCGTCTGCGTTTTCTTTACGAAGCTGAAGACACGCCCATGGACGATGACCCGTTCTTGGGTCTTTGAGTCCAACCGGCTTCATAGGACCGAAGCGGATTGTATCTTCACCACGAGAAGCCATAACCTCAATAGGCATACAACCCTCGTACACCTTAGGGTTGTAAACGTCAAAATCATGCAAGGGTGCTCGTTCGGCGTTTATAAGGGCATTATAAAAAACTTCGTACTCTTCCTTATTTAACGGACAATTAATATAATCGTCGTCACCGCCCTTATCGTAACGGGAAGCAGCAAATGAACAATTATCGTCAATGCTCTCTTTCGTGACAATTGGTGCCGCCGCATCAAAAAAGGATAGTTGGTCGCCTAAAAGCTCTGAAATACTATTTGATAATGCATCAGATGTAAGGGGGCCTGTAGCGATAACCGTAACGGAATCTGTAGGGATTTCTGTTATTTCCTCGGAAATGACGGTAATATTTGGCATAGACCTTATTGCTTTTGTTACAGATTCTGCAAAAAGGGCTCTGTCAACAGCCAAAGCACCGCCTGCTGGCACACGACATTCGTCGGCACATTTCATCAAAAGCGAGTCAAGCTCTCGCATTTCCTGCTTTAAAAGTCCTGCGGCAGAGGCTACTCTGTCGGCTTTAAAGGAGTTAGAGCAAACAAGCTCTGCAAATAAATCTGTATGGTGAGCAGGCGACCTTTTTACAGGCTTCATTTCAAAAAGTCGGACGTCTAATCCGCGTTTTGCAATCTGATAAGCCGCTTCACAGCCTGCAAGTCCTGCTCCGATAACATTAATATACATTACTTTTTCTCATATCCGCAACCCTCTTTGTTACAGTAAAGGGTTTCTTTCTTACCTTTTTTCTTGAAAAGTATGCCGCCGCACTGGGGACATTTTTCGTTTGTTGGTTCGTTCCACGACATAAAGTTACACTTTGGAAATGAAGAACAACCATAGAAGATTTTTCCCTTTTTGGTGCGGCGAATGATTACGTCACTACCGCAATCGGGACAGCTTACGCCTACTTTTTCGGTATAAGGAATGATGTTCTTACACTCTGGCCAACCGGGGCAGGCAATAAACTTACCATATCTGCCCACCTTAATAACCATAAGCTTGCCGCATTTATCGCAAACTATGTCGGTCTGGTCTTCTTTAAGCTGGATTTTTACGCCTTCCATATCAGCTTTTGCTTTTTTTAATGTTTTCTCAAAATCGCCGTAAAACTGATTTAAAAGTGCTACCCACTCAACGTCTCCGCTTTCAACGGTATCTAAATCCTGCTCCATCTGAGCAGTAAACTTAACGTTAACAATTTTTGGGAAACGCTCCTTCATAAGGTTTGAAAGTGCTTCGCCAAGCTCAGTAGGATGAAGAGATTTGCCTTCGCGTTTTACGTACTCTCTGCCTACAATTGTAGTAATAGTTGCGGCATAGGTTGAAGGTCTGCCGATACCGTATTCCTCAAGAGCTTTAATGAGAGATGCCTCGGTAAATCGTGCAGGAGGCTGAGTAAAATGCTGGTTAGGTGTGATTTCTTTGAGCTTTAAAGGCATATCCTTTTCAAGTGTCGGAAGCTCGCTTGCCTTTGCTTCGGCTTCGTCTTTGGACTCCACATATAAAACCGTGAAGCCGTCAAAATCCACTCTATAGCCTGAGGCCTTGAAAAGGTAATTATTTGCTTGTATATCAACCTGTGTGGTTTTCTGGATGCAGTCAGCCATCTGAGAAGCTAAAAAACGTTCCCAGATAAGCTTGTAAAGCTTGTACTGGTCAGTGGTAAGATTTGCCTTTACTCTGTCGGGAGTAAGGCTTACAGAGGTTGGCCTGATAGCTTCATGACCGTCCTGCGCGTTGTTTCTTGATTTAAAATAACGAGGCTTTGAAGGAAGATAATCCTTGCCGTATTTATTAGAAATAAAGTCTGCCGCCTCACGCATTGCATCGTTGGAAATTCTTAAAGAGTCGGTTCTCATATAGGTAATAAGACCGGTTGCACCGATTCCGTCGATATCGACACCTTCGTAAAGTTCCTGAGCTACACGCATAGTACGTCTTGACTGAAAACTAAGCTTACGGCTTGCTTCCTGCTGTAATGTTGAAGTAATAAAGGGAGGCACGGGAGATTTTTTACGTGTGCCGTTTTTCACCTTAGTTACTGAATATTCAGCTCCATCTAAGGCTGAAAGTATTTCGTCAGCCTGCTCTTTAGATTTAATTTCGATTTTTTTGCCGTCAGCCGAACCGTAAAATGCCGCTGAAAAAGCCTTTCGGGCACCCTTAGGTATAAGCTTTGCATCGATTGACCAATATTCCTCGGGTACAAAGGCCCTGATTTCGTTTTCTCGGTCTACAATAATGCGTACAGCAACAGACTGCACGCGACCTGCAGAAAGACCGCGTCGGATTTTCTGAGATACAAAGGGACTTAATTTGTATCCAACCAGTCTGTCCAAAATACGTCTTGCCTGCTGAGCGTTGACGAGGTCAATATTTACGGCACGAGGATTATCCATGCCATTTTCAACGCCTGATTTTGTAATTTCATTGAACTCAACGCGGTTCGCTTCGTTCATATCAAGACCCAGAATATATGCAAGATGCCATGAAATTGCTTCGCCTTCGCGGTCAGGGTCGGTTGCAAGGTATACTTTATCAGATTTACCTGCAAGCTTTTTAAGCTCATCAACAAGCTTTTCTTTGCCTTTGATGATTTCATATTTAGGAGCAAAGTCCTTTTTTACGTCAACGCTGAGTCTTGCGGAGGGCAAATCTCTTACATGACCCATAGATGCGATAACTTCGAAGTCCTTGCCAAGGTATTTTTTAATTGTTTTAGCCTTTGCAGGCGACTCAACAATTACTAAATTTGACATATTTACGTATACCTCCAATTATATAATGGCATATAATCTGCCGCCGGTATTCACTACTAAATCTTTAAGCTCCAAAGAAGACACAGCTCTGATTACCACAAATGGTGGCAGACCTGTTTTTTCGGCTATATAATCGATATGGACAGGTGTGTCGGTAAGGCTTAAGTAAACCTTACACTCTTCTTCACTTAAATTCTTAACATCTTTATGCACGGGCACAGGCTTATTTTCAGAATAAGCTGTTGCATCCTTATTTTTAGAGGGAATTGAATTAACTGCGTTATCTGTGATATGGCACGCAGTTGACGTGTCCTCAATCAAACCTCGGTAAAACTCTGCTACATCCTGCCAAGAGGTTACCGGAACAGCACCTTCTTTTATAAGCTGATTAGACCCTGAAGAATAAGGTGAGTCTACGTTGCCCATTACGGCAAAAACATCCTTGCCCTGCTTCAGAGCAAAGTCTACGGTTATCATAGAACCGCTTTTCTTAGGTGCCTCTACAACGATAACACCTTTTGAAAGTGCAGAAATAATACGATTTCGCTGAGGAAAATTGTGCGAGGCAGCCGCTGTACCCGGAGGATATTCGGATACGAGGGCACCTGTGGCAGAAATCATATTGCGTAACTCTTTATTTTCAAGGAGATAGTCATAATCAATGCCACATCCTAACACGCACACCGCCTTGCCTTTTTCCTGCAAAACTCCCCTATGTGCCGCACAATCAATACCCAAGGCACCTCCGCTGACAACTATAAAGCCGATTTTCGCAAGATTTGAGCCTAACGAAAGCGAAGTGCGTATACCGTAAACCGTAGCACGCCTTGTACCAACAATAGATATAGAATCGCTATTTTCAAAATTGGGAAGCTCACCGCTTACATAAATAACGGCAGGGGCATCGGGAATTTCACGCAAACACTGAGGATACTCATGCATTGAAATATCGTATGCTTTATAGGAAAGCTCATTACACCTTTTAAGTATATCCTCAGCTGATGAAAGGTCGGTTTTAATAAGCTTTGAAATCTCTTTTTCGGTGAAAATTCCACAGAGCCTCAGCTCCTGCTCGCCGCCTTTATAAAGCATTTCGATGTCGGGATAAAGGCTGTAAACATACTTAGCCTTAGTATTGCAGTAGCCTACACCCTGTGTAAGCCATATATAATAAAGAGTAGACTTATTCATCTAATCATTTCCCACATAATTATTCCTGCGGCAGCGGCGGCGTTAAGAGATTCCGCGTTGCCTTTCATAGGGATTGTAACAGGATAGGTACAAGCACGCACCAATTCGTCGGTAAGACCGTTACCTTCGTTACCGATACATAAAAGTGCACTGCCCTCATAATTAAACTCTGTTATGCTTGTGCCGTTTCTTACTACTGCGGCGTAAGATTTACCTGTTTTGTTGAATTCGTTAACGAAGTCACATTCGTCCTCACAGATAGTAAAAGGTACGCGAAAAACTGCTCCCATACTTGCACGGCAAACCTTAGGACTGTAAATGTCACAGCAATCAGAAGTTAAAATAACGCCCGAAAAGCCCAGTGCATCGGCTGACCTTAAGACGGCGCCAAGGTTACTGGGGTCCTGCATATTCTGTAAAAGCACATACTTATTGTTTATTTTATCAAATTGAGGCTTATTGTCAAGTGCTTTTACAACACAAATCACACCCTGTGGGGTTTTTGTGTCGCTGAGCATACTAAATATATTAGTGCTAACCCTGAAGCTGTGAGCTGAGTTTCTTTCAAGCTCAGCAACAACGTCGGGATATTTTTCGGTTGCTTGTTCGGTACAGATAAAAGTGTCGATGGAGGCTGAGCTTCTGAGTGCATCAGTACAAAGCCTTACACCTTCGACTACAAAAAGGCCTTGTTCTTTTCTGTACTTAGATTTAGTAAGAAGCTTAATGATGTTTTTGACGGTTTTATTATCCTTAGCTGTTATTTCTAACATAATTCACCTATACGAAATATGCGCCCGACATAAAATCGGGCGCACCTTTAGCTTTTTTATTTAGTAACCTTCTCAACTAACTGTGTGAAAGCAGCAGGATCTGCGATAGCAATCTCAGAGAGCATCTTTCTGTTGAGTGTGATGTTAGCCTTTTTAAGACCGTTCATAAATGTAGAATAGTTTGTGCCGTTAGCTCTGCAAGCAGCGCTGATACGAGTAATCCAAAGACGACGGAAGTCTCTCTTTCTCTGCTTTCTGCCGATGTAAGCATAGTTGCCGGACTTCATAACAGCCTGTTTAGCCATTTTGAAGTGTCTGGACTTAGCACCATAGTAGCCCTTAGCGAGCTTTAATACTTTATTTCTTCTTTTGCGAGTAGCCATCGCACCTTTAACTCTTGCCATTGTATTTTACCTCCAGGTTTCTTTTAGATTATTTGTAAGGAATCAGACGCTTCATCTGCTTTACGTTTGTTGCATCTGCAACAGCTGTCTGACGAAGAACTCTCTTACGCTTTGTTGTCTTCTTGTTGAGAATGTGTCTCTTGTTAGCGTGAGCACGGATTACTTTACCGTTCTTAGAAACCTTAAAGCGTTTTTTAGCACCGCTGTGTGTTTTGATTTTGGGCATGATTAAATCCTCCTGTTAATACTTATTTTACTGGTTTGGGAGCAAGGAACATCAGCATATTGCGACCTTCAAGCTTTGCAGGTTTTTCCACGTTGGAAACCTCAGCACAGTCATTGGCAAAACGCTCCATAAGGTCGTAGCCGAACTGGGAATGACCCATTTCTCTGCCTCTGAAACGGATAGAAACCTTTACCTTGTCGCCTTTAGATAAAAACTTGATGGCGGCGTTTTTCTTGGTATCAAAGTCGTGAGTGTCAATCTTAAGTGAAAGCTGAACTTCCTTGATGTTGATAACCTTCTGGTTTTTTTTGGCTTCTTTTTCTTTCTTTGCCTGCTCGAAGCGGTACTTGCCGTAGTCCATAATTTTGCCGACGGGCGGCTTTGCCTGGGCGGCGATAAGCACCAAGTCAAGATTTTGGTCAAATGCGAGCTTGAGAGCAGCATCAGATGACATAATGCCAAGCTGAGCACCGTCTGTACCGATTACTCTGAGCTCGTCGCAGCGAATTTTCTCGTTAATGAGAACCTCCTGTTTGCTAATGTTAAAGCACCTCCAGTTTTGATAAAAACAAAGCGGACAGAATAATCTGCCCGCACAATAATACAAGGAAATACTAAGTACAAATCCCGTAATATTGACCCGTGCAGACAGCACCCCACAGGTGAAAGCTATTCGCTTTGCTTTATTATTACCACAAAATAATACAACGTAAAGCTGAGTTTGTCAAGACTTTTTTAAAAATTTTTAAAGAAATTGCAATCTCTGACTATTGGTGATATAATATTTAAAATGGAGTTGATTTTATGACAGAAAATGTTTATGCTATCCCGGTAACAAGCGAGGACGAGCAAAATAAAGAACAAATCAAATTACATGAGAGACGAAGCTTAAGAGGCAGGTGTATGTCTACAGGCTTACTTTGTTTAATTAGCCTTTTTACCTTTACATTATTAGCAATGATATTAAGTGCAATTATTTACGAAGGCTTTGAAGGTACGCCTATGCTTGAAAGCGATAGGCTTAGTCTTATTCCCGACATGATTTTAAACGGTTTGGTTTCTCTCGTAGGGTTCGGTGTTGTTTCGGTAATTTTCTGCAAAGCCACAAAAACCGACCTGAGTGAAATTTTACCGAGCAAAAAAATGTCGTTTAAAAAGCTTGCGGCTGTTGTAGCAATAGGCTTTACAGTATGCATAAGTGCCAATTACATTGCACAGCTTTTCGCCATAGACTTAAGTATTTTGGGACTTGAGACTATGTATGACGAAGCACTTACCGGAAGCACTTCGCTAATCGAGCACATCACTTACGTCATTGCTGTATCATTTGTACCTGCTGTTACCGAAGAGCTGGTTTACAGAGGTTGCGTAATGGGAAGGCTAAGAAAATTTGGTGACGGCTTTGCACTTGTTACTTCTGCACTTCTTTTCGGCATGATGCACGGCAATTTTACACAGGCTCCTTTTGCTTTTGTGGTAGGTCTTGCCACAGGCTGGGCCGTACTTTATACAAACTCTATTTTCCCTGCAATGCTTATACATGGACTGAACAATTTTATGTCTGTAATTGCTGACATATCATACGAAAATTTAGACCTCGCAGGAATTGACACTATATACGTAGATTTTATCTATATGCTTATTTACACCGCTGTATTTATATTAGCGATAATTTCGGTTTACAAGCTTGCTAAAAAAGATAACGGCTTCTTGAAGCTAAAGCCCTACGAGGGCGAGCTGAGCTTTAAAGAAAGAATTAAAGTTTTCTTTACAAGTGCAACTGTTATAATTTTTCTTGCAATTACAGTATTAGAATGCGTAATTACACTAAAGGCAATTGAATAAATGGACAGATACGACTTTATGAAACTCGCACTTAAAGAGGCAAAAGAATGTATTATAAGCGGTGACGTGCCTGTAGGTGCTGTGATAGTAAAAAACGGACAGGTTATTGCCACAGGCAGAAACCTAAAGGAGAAAGATAACATAGGGGTTTTGCATGCCGAAATAGTTGCAATTACAAATGCAAACAAAGTCCTTGGCTCAACAAATCTTTCGGGATGCGAAATTTATGTTACTCTTGAGCCGTGCCCTATGTGTGCAGGTGCTATTATCAACTCTAAGATTGATAAAGTAATTTTCGGTGCATTTGACATTAAAAACGGTGCAACAGGCAGTGTTACAAATCTTTTTGCCCTCCCCTTTACTCATAAGCCGGAATGTTTTGGCGGAGTTATGGAAGATGAGTGCTCGCAGATACTTACGGAATTTTTTAAAAGCATAAGAAAATAAATTACAGCCTGTAGTTATTCGCTACAGGCTGTTTTACTACAAAAGTAAAAGGCACCTGCATAAGCAAGTGCCTTTTTGGCGCAGAGAAAGGGATTCGAACCCTTGGTACGGTTTTAGCCGTACACACGATTTCCAATCGTGCTCCTTCGGCCAGCTCGGACATCTCTGCGTTTGACAACGTTGTTTATTATATAATAGCCAAATAAAAAAATCAAGTCTTTTTTATAAAATTTTAAAATTTTTATTATTTTGTCAAACATTTAGGATTTTAAAGAAATCATTATAATTGGTAATTTCGTAGTCACAGAGAGAGCTTCCTGTAATTTCACCGTCGCGTGAAAAACGGCAGGTAGCAATACCTGCGTTTCTTCCGCCTTGCATATCGGAAGTTAAAGAGTCACCGAGGACAATATACTTTGACCTGTCATGCTCATTAATGTCGTTAATACAAAAATCGAAAAACTTTTTATCAGGCTTTGAATAACCGATTGATTCAGAGATATAGAGCTTTTTGATGTATGGCTTTATGGTACATGCATTAAAACGACCGGTCTGCGAAGCAACAAGACCGTTTGTGATGATATAAATATCACAAATGGTGCTCAGTTTTTTAATAAACTCCTCTGCCCCGTCTATAAGTATACCGCATTTACCTAAATTTGCGGCGTATTTTTCATTAAAGGCTTTTGGGTCAAGCTTAAATCCCATAAAATTAAACCACTCATTAAAGCGACTTGTCTTTAAAGTTTCGCGGTTTATGGTACCCTTTTCGAGTTCTTTCCAATGTCGGAGGTTGATGTCGCTGTAAACCCTGACATCCTCGTCGGCACAATCTTTGCCAAAGCAATTCAAGGTCATTTTAAAAGCTGTATACTCTGCCTTTAAAAAATCAAAAATTGTTTCATCGGCATCGGCAAGTACGATTTCATATTTTGGATTACTCAAAAGGAAGCATCTCCTTATTAAATACACCGTGGCGGGTAATGTCGTAATAAACATCCGTCTTAACGTAGCTTTCAAAAGCTGTAATAAGAAGCTGAACATTAACGTTATTTGTACTGCCTGCAGGAAGAGTAACCGCAATTTCAAGGCTTTCAGAATCAGAGATAATCTGAATTAGCTTTAAATATTCAGAAACATCTACATCTTTAATACCTGCCTTGGTTTTCTTAGGAACAAAATATTCGTCAAGCAGCATAAGCTCGCAAAGCTCAGCTTTAAGCTCTGCGGCAGTAAGGGTATCGGAATAAAGCTTTGCAGTAAATTTAGCAAAAGCTATATCACCGGGCTTCATTTTTGATTCTGTAGCACTATATACCCTGATGCCATCTGGCAAAAAGGGATTCATAACCTCTGCGACCGTAGAAAGATCGAAGCCTTCATCCAAAAAGCGTACATCCATACATTCACGCTCGCCTCTGAAACCTAACGATAAGGGTAACGGAAAAGTGATGAAAGGATGGGGATTAAAGCCTTCGGTGTACCAAATAGGAAGCTTTGCTCGATAAACAGCTCTGAGCATTACTCGGTTAAGGTCAAGGTGTGAGATAAATCTGCACTCTTTGTCTTTTTTAAACCATATTCTTACATTTTTCATAGCAGACACCTCCCTTATATTTTGCGGCACCGCAGGCAGAACACTTTTCTCTGCAATTTGGTGTTGTCGAGCTTTCATAGGCTTTCAGGCACTCTGATTTTAAAAAGCTTTTGTTTACGCCGTAGTCAAGGAAATCCCAAGGAAGAATTTCGTCGAAGCTACGCTTACGTGTAGTGTAAAAATTCGGGTCAATACCGCATTCTTCAAAAAGTTCGAGCCATTTATCGATAGAAAAACAATCGTTCCATCCGTCGAAGTGAAAACCTTTTTCACAAGCTTTGAGCATTACTTTACAAAGCCTTCTGTCGCCTCTTGCAAAGACTCCCTCGAGATAACTTGTGGCGGCATCGTGATAGTTAAAAGTAATTTTCTTAGTCTTTATTGCAGATTTGACTACCATCTGCTTTCTTTTGATTTCGGGGATATTATCCTGTGACTCCCACTGAAAAGGAGTAAAAGGCTTAGGAATAAAGGAAGATGCAGAACAGGTTACGTTTACTCCCCTGCCCTTTGCACGGTTTTCGCACCTATAGAAGGTGTTTACAACCGCTTGACCGAGATTTGCAATGCCCTCTAAATCCTCGTCGGTTTCTGTTGGTAAGCCTGTCATAAAATAAAGCTTGATATTAGTCCAACCTCCATTAAAGGCTGTTGCACAGGTTTCTAAAAGCTCGTCCTCCCGAACGTTTTTATTAATTGCATCACGAAGACGCTGAGTACCGGCTTCGGGAGCAAAAGTAAGGCCCGATTTACGCACAGTTTTAATTTTACTCATAATTTCGTCTGTAAAGCCGTCAACACGTAAAGACGGTAGAGAAAGACTTACTTTCTCAGCGTCAGACCACTGGGTAAGCTTAGTTAAAAGAGGAACTATCTGAGAATAGTCGCTTGAGGAAAGGGACGTAAGTGAAACCTCGTCATAGCCTGTGTTTTTACAAAGGTTATAACACTGCTCGCTGATAACATCCACAGACTTTTCGCGAACAGGACGATTCATAAATCCTGCCTGACAGAAACGACAGCCGCGGATACATCCGCGGAATATCTCAGATACTGCTCTGTCGTGGACAATCTCTACGTTAGGAACAACAAAATTATCGGGATAATATGACTTGTCCATATCCATAATAATTCTTTTATGAACGGTTTCGGGAGCACCAAAGTTAGGAGTAAACGATTTGATAGTTCCGTCGACGTTATAGTCTACATCATAAAGTGCGGGAACATAGACGCCCTCTATCTGTGCAGCTTTAACCAAAAAGTCGTGTTTAGACTCGTTATTCTTTCGGCACTGACGGAAAAGCTCCATAACCTCAAGGTCTACTTCCTCACCTTCGCCGATAAAGAATATATCAATAAACTCTGCCAAAGGCTCGGGGTTAGAGGCACAGGCACCGCCTGCCACAACAATATTTTTAAGCTCAGTTCTGTCTTTAGAAAGCACAGGTACCTTGCCGAGTTTAAGCATATTTAAAACATTTGTGTAAGAAAGCTCATACTGCAGAGTAAAGCCGATAAAATCGAACTCGCTCAACGCGTCGCCGCTTTCCAGCGCATAAAGCGGAATATCATGCTTTATCATCTGCTCTTCCATATCAATCCAAGGTGCAAATACTCTTTCACACCAGATGTAAGGAACAGAGTTGAACTGGCTGTAGAGGATTTTCATACCGAGGTGAGACATACCGACCTCGTAAGTATCAGGAAAGCAGAAAGCAAACCTTAGGTCTACCTTTGATTTATCCTTGATAACTGCGTTAAGCTCACCGCCAGTGTATTTACCGGGCTTCTGAACCTTTAATAATATTTTTTCGACTTCCTTAGGATACATGTTTATACTCCTTTGAAACAAGTGTACATATAAGATAAATTGCCGCAAAAAGCAGCGAAAAATTATAGCTTGAATTAAACAGAAAGATAATACCCCAAACAGCTATGGGAATAACGAAAACCAACGTAAGAACATCAGTGATTCTATCACAAATTTTGGGCGTAAATCGTTTTTGAAGCAGATACATCAAAAGCTGACCCCCATCTAAAAATC
>JAUNEH010000025.1:0-8973 GCA_030525665.1 Ruminococcus sp. | reverse complement strand
AGGAAGCAAATTAAAAACTCCAATAAGCATATTAGAAACGCCGAAGCTGAAGCTTATGTTGTCTTTACTCACTGAATAAACAGCAAAGGAAACTCCCGACAAGATAAAATTAACCACTACGCCGCTTATGGTAACAAATACTTCAGCGTTATATGATAGAGTAGTAGAATCTGCATTTATAGCAACATCGCCTAAATTTAAAGAAACAGACTTAAGCTTTGCACCTGAAAGCTTCATAGCCGCAATGTGTCCTGCTTCGTGAAAAAGCGAACAAAGCAGACAAATCAGCATGGTTTTGTTCTTGTCACATATAAGTGCAAGTGTAAAAAAAGCAACAGCAGGGTACGAAACCCGAAGCTCTACAGAAAACAGCTTAAACTTCATCAGCAGTTGAGAAAAGACTGGAAAAATCTAAACTTTCAAAGTCGCCGTTATAAATTACAGATTTAGAAATTTCATTTTCGTACCAATTAATTACCGTATTATAAAGTTCAGAACCTAAAAATTTCAGAATAAACAAAAACAGCAACGCACACAGACTTATGGTAAGCTGTAACGTAAGCACAGGGTGCTTGGAATGTTTTTTAGGTTTTACTTTTACTTCGGGCTCTTCGTCAGCTGCATCAGCGGCTTCTGTTTTGACAATAGGCGTAGATAAGCTTTGCCACTGGTCATCGGGGTAGATATTGTTGTTATTGAAGTTGTCCATATAATCACCTGCTCAAATATATGCAGGGATATTTGAATTATTGACCGAGACGAGAAAAATCCTTTTTATTTAGCTCTAAAAAGAATAGAACAGCCACTACCAAAGCAACAAACTCGGCAATAGGAAACGCAAGCCAGATAAGATTTACGTCTACTCTTGAGAATACGAGTGCGAGAGGCAAAATAATAATAACCTGTCTTAAAAGAGACATAAGAAGGCTTCGAACACCCTTGCCTACTGATTGGAATAATGCTGTAAATACAACGCCTACAGATGCAGGAAGGAAGCACAGACTGATTCTTCTTAAGGCTACTATACCGATATCGATATAATCGGGCTCCAGACCAAACAAATTAAGTAATCCCTTAGGGAAGGCATGGAAAAGAACAGTACCCAAAAGCATAATAATTGCGGCTATTACAAGAGAATAGCGTAAGGTTTTCATCATACGCTCCTTAATTTTTGCTCCGTAATTATAACCGATAATTGGCGAAATGCCTTGATTTAAACCAAACACAGGCATAAATACAAAGCTCTGCATCTTGTAGTAAACTCCGTAAACGGTCTGTGCGGCAGTTGCGACATCGCCCGAGTACGCACCCGAGGTTTTAATAATAAAGTTGATAAGAGCAACAGTAATTGAACCTACTGCCTGCATAACAATACCAGAAAGTCCTACTCGATAAATATCCTTTATAACATCAATTTTGAGTTTAAAGCCCTTAAATGATATGCGAATTCCGGTATTTTTCTTAAAAAGAACGATAATAAGGAAAAACATCGCAATCCACTGACCTGCTACAGTAGCAATGGCGGCACCTTTAACACCCATTTCGGGAAAAAATCCTATGCCGAATATCAACAGCCAGTCGAGAATAATATTAGTAACAGCACCGATTATATGAGAAGCCATAGGAAGCAAGGTGTTACCTGTAGCCTGAATAGATTTTTCGAGCATAATCTGAACAAAAGAGCCTAAGGAAAACACAAGGGCAATAGTAAGGTACTGGGTGCCGTATGTAACAATCTGTTCACTACCGCTGTTAAGAAATAGCATAAAGGGCCTTGAGGCAAAAACACCAAGAAGTGCAAAAAACACCCAAGTTATAACAGCAAGCAAAACACCATGAGTAGCGGCGTATTCTGCCTCTTTACGTCTGCCCTCGCCTAAACGTCTTGCAATAACAGAATTTACGCCTACCGCAGTACCAACAGCAAAAGCTACCATTAAAAGCTGCATAGGATAAGCCAAGGAAACAGCAGTTAACGCATCGGAATTTCCGCCGTAAGCACCTAAAAACATACTGTCGACTACGTTATAAAGAGCTTGAATAAGCATTGAAAACATAGCCGGCAAACTCATTTTAAAAATTAAGCCCAACACAGGGGCAGTTCCCATTCGTACTGTATTATTATTCTTCTTTACATTCTCCATTACTTTACCTTCTCTGATACCTTTAATTTTTTATTACGAATTAACAAAGCGATTAAAAACACGCAAACAGCACCTAACAGTCCGCCTGTAATATCTATTACCAAGTCCGATACCTCAAATGCTCTTCCCTCTGAAAAAAGCTGAATGCACTCATCAATTAGTGCTACCAAGCTAAAACAAAGCATAGATAAAAGCATTGACTTGGCTTTTACTGAGAAAAAGCTCAGCATCGTAAGCATAGATAAAACGCCCAAGAGACCGAACTCGCAGAAATGTGCAAGGGTTCTGACTATTACCTGAGTAAAAACAAAGTCTATTCCGAAAATTGACATAAGATTATTAAGAAATGCCATTATCCTGCCTGATGATGCACCTGAAACTTCGGCATTTTGCATGGAATTTGAAAAAATAAAAGCAACAAGCAACAGTGTTAAGAATGACAGTAAAATTCTTGCGAACAAAAGGGATTTTTGCTTAAATTTCATATAATCACCCATTCTAAATGATATTTTATCTAATTTAGGGTGAGATGTCAATTTTTTATGTTGTAAAAATCAAAATAATATTATATAATATAAGTTGTCTATGACATATAAATGAATTTAACCGAGGTATATTATGCTTAGTAAAATCAAAACTCTGGCAATACAGGCTTCTGCTACTGCAGATGAGCACGCAGGCTTAACCGAAACTATTGTTAACAACATTGTAGGCGTTATGGGCGGTGTGCCTGCTGAGCTTGTAGTATTTATAATTTCGCTATTCCCTATACTTGAATGCAGGGGCGGAATGATTGCCGCTAGCCTTTTAGGTGTTGACTACTGGCTTGCCGCTATCATAAGCATTATCGGTAATCTTTTACCCATTCCCTTTATTTTTCTGTTTATCGAAAAAGTTTTTAATCTTATGAAAAAAACAAAGCACTTGGGAAAGCTTGTTAACAAAATCGAAGCAAAGGCCATGAAGCAATCAGCTAAGGTTACCAAATACAAAAGATGGGGTTTGCTTCTTTTTGTTGGCATCCCTCTTCCCGGTACAGGTGCATGGACAGGTGCACTTATCGCTGTGCTTTTAAAGCTTAATCTTAAGGATTCTGTTATAAGCATTCTTTTAGGTGTAGTTATGGCTATGACGATTATGTCTTTTATAACCTACGGAATTCCTTGGGTTGTTTCATTATTCTGATCATTTAGGGCAATTTTTATAATTGCCCCTATTTTTTAGGTGTTACTATGAGTAAGCATTATGATATTATCGTTATCGGAGGCGGTGCAAGCGGACTTTTTTTCACCGCTTTAGTCGCTGACAAATACAAAAATCTTAAAATAGCTGTTATTGAAAAAAATCAGAGAGTAGGCAAAAAACTGCTAGTGACAGGCAACGGCAGATGTAACCTTACTAACGTTTTTGCAAGCAAAGATAATTACCATGGAAGCTTCAAGCCTTTTATTGGTGATGTTCTTAATGCCTGCCCTCCACAAAAGGTGCTTGAGATTTTTCATAGGTTTGGACTTATAACAAGGGCTGATGATTACGGCAGAGTGTACCCTAAATCAAATCAGGCAAGCTCGGCACTTGATGTGCTTCGCTATAACTGCGAGAAGGAAAACGTAGACTTTTTCTGCGATGAAAAAGTAATTAAAATAGAAAAACAAAAGGGCTTCTTTTCAGTTACTACAGATAATAATTTTTTCACAACAGATAAGCTTATTTTTGCAACAGGCGGTGCGGCGGCTCCAAAAGCAGGTGGTGACAAGTCGGGCTATCAGCTGTTAAGGGAGTTGGGACACACAATCAACAAGCCATCTCCTGCCCTGTGTCCTGTATGTGTAAAGTCAGAACACATTAAATCACTTAAAGGTGTAAGAGCACAAGGCGAGGTTATCCTTTTAGAAAACGGAAAAGAAATTGCAGCCGAAGAAGGCGAAATTCAGTTTACAGAAACTGCACTTTCCGGAATATGCGTTTTTAATCTTTCGCAATATATTGAAAAAGACAAAAATTACTCTTTAAGGGTTAAACTTCTTCATGAATACGATTTTAAAAGTATTTTCGAAATACTTTTAAATAACAGAAACAACTACGCTATCTTTGATGTCGAAAACCTTTTTACTGGTATTTTTCACAAAAGGCTTGCACAAATTCTTTTGAAATCTGCAGGTATTTCTCTTGGTAAAAAGGTAAGAGATATAAGTGACAAAGAGCTTAAATGTATTGCAGGACTTATCAACAACTTTGATTTTGAAGTATCGGGTCTTTCGGACTTTAGCAATGCTCAGGTCACCAAGGGTGGGGTTAAAGGTGACGAAATTGACCCAAAGACTTTTGAAAGCAAGAAAACAAAGGGGCTTTACGTTATAGGTGAAGCTCTTGACTGCAACGGTGATTGTGGCGGTTATAATCTGCAATTTGCCTTTGCAACAGGATATTTGGCGGCAAGGAATTTATGATTAAGGTTAATAATTTAAAGCTTCCTGTGGGTTATGAAGCCAATGATGTAAAGCTGGCTATCATGAAAAGCCTAAAGCTTAATGAACAAAGCATCGAAAGCTTCAGACTACACAGAGTAAGTATAGATGCACGAAAAAAAGATAATATTTATTATAACGCAACTGCCACGGTAAAGCTTAGAGTAAACGAAGATAAAATAATCGGCAAGTTCAGTAATGCCGAATCCTTTGCTCCCTACCGCTACAACTTTACTGCTACAAAAGAGCTTAACGAAAGACCAGTTGTAGTAGGAAGTGGTCCTGCGGGACTTTTTGCGGCTTTAACGTTAGCTAAATTTGGTGCAAAACCTATAGTAATTGAACGAGGCAAGGACGTAGACTCAAGAACAGAGGATGTTGAGCTTTTCTTTAAATATGCTTTGCTTAACCCATGCTCAAACATTCAGTTTGGAGAAGGCGGTGCAGGCACGTTTTCTGACGGAAAGCTAAACACAGGCACCAACGACAGTCGTTCTACTCACGTGCTGAGGACGTTTGTAGAATTCGGTGCTCAGGAGGAAATTCTGATTAACGCAAAACCCCATATCGGAACGGACGTGCTAAAAAATGTTATTAAAAACATTCGCAAAGAAATCATTTTGCTTGGCGGAGAATTTTTATTCGAAACAACTGTTACCGACCTTGTAATAAAAGACGGTGCACTTAAAGGTGTAACAATATCTAACAACGGAAAGGCTGAAACTATTGCTACCGATTGTGCTATACTTGCAATTGGCCACAGTGCAAGAGATACCTTTAGCATGCTTCTTGGCAAAGGCGTGATTTTACAGCAAAAGCCTTTTTCGATGGGTGTAAGGATTGAGCATAAAGCCAAAAACATTAACAAATGTCAGTATGGAAAATTTGCACATAGACTGCCGACTGCCGATTATAAGCTAAGCGCTAAAGATTCCACAGGCAGAGGCGTGTATACTTTTTGCATGTGCCCCGGCGGATACGTTGTTAATGCATCAAGTGAAGAGGGGCAGCTTTGCACAAACGGCATGAGTTACAGCAAGAGAGACGGAGAAAACTCTAATTCGGCTGTACTTGTAAGCATTTATCCCGAGGATTTCTCGGATACCTCTCCCCTTGCAGGTGTAATGCTTCAACAAAATATCGAGCGAAAAGCTTTTGAGGCAGGCGGCAAAGATTACTGTGCACCCATAGAAACTGTCGCAAGCTTTATTAATAACAGCAACAACAAATTTGGTTCGGTAAAGCCCACAATTAAACCGGGATATAATCTTACAAAGCTTGAAAAAGTTTTTCCCGACCACATTAACAAGGGACTAAAAGAAGGACTTTCAGCCTTCGCAAAAAGAATGCCGGCGTTTAACGCCGAGGACGCTATACTTACGGCAGCAGAAACCCGAAGCTCTTCCCCTGTCAGAATTGTAAGAAACGAAAGATTAGAGGCAATTAATATCAAAGGGTTATACCCCTGCGGCGAGGGAGCCGGATATGCAGGCGGAATAGTGTCAGCGGCTGTTGACGGTATTAAGTGTGCAGAAATGATATTGACAAAATAAATAATCACCTGAGCAAAAAAGCTCAGGTGATTTTCTTTTAAACTACTGTATCAATATGCTCGTCGTATTCCTGCGTACCAACTATTGAGATAAGCTCTCGCTTAGTAAAGGCTTCGTTATAGGTAGAATATCTTACGTGCAGGATATCCCCCGCTTTAAGCTGTTTGCCGCCATGAACGTCTACCTCGGCATCCTTATCGGCACTTTTTACAGATAAAACAAACAGATTGCTTGGCCAAAGAATATCACGGATTTGCTTGCCCACAGCAAAAGACGAAGCTTTAACCTTAACAAAAGTATCATATACCTGTCGCTCTTTTCCAGAATAGTGGCTTTCTACTGAGTTTTCAAGAGCTATGTCGGTTATAGACTTGGCATCAAACATCTCGGTTATAATATAAGAAACACAAGCAGTAACAATTACCGGAAGAATGTAGCCGCTACAGGACAAAGCCTCAATAGCAAAAACCATGGCTGTGAAGGGGGTTTTCATCATACCTGAAATACAGGCTATAATACCGAGAACAACAATTAGAGTGTAATACTCTTCAGAGACGCCAAAGCTTACAAAAAGCTTGCCTACTAAAGAAGAAACAGTAGCACCCAGTGCCATTATAGGCAGAAAAAGTCCGCCTGTAATACCGCTGGAATTAGCAGTAAAGGTAAGGGTTGTCCTTATGAACAAAATCGCCAAAAGCATTGTAAAAGACGGAGAAGCAAGTAAAAGCTCCTCTATAAGATGATGGCCTGTTGAAACAAAAGAAAACGAGAAAAGACCGGCTATCAGCGTTAATGTATAAACTGCAAATATTTTATACTTTACAGGAATAAAGGAAAGCCTTTTGTTTAAAAGTGAGCTTATAAGTCTGTAATACTTAAGTACAAGCACTGCAACAACTCCTACTGCAACACCTAAAACCAAAGGAATCCATATATCACGGATTCTGAAATCCGGCAAAGAAACACTATGAAACAAACGTGTATTAACGTTAAAGAAAAGAGATAAAAACTCTACAGTTATGTGTGCAAACATTACAGATGTAGAAGACACTATCATTATCATAGGCGAAAAGCTTTGGTGTGCCTCTTCAAGAGCAAAGACAATGCCGGACACAGGTGCACCTGTTGCAACTGAAAAGCCTGCACAAGCACCGCCTGTCATTGAGTATCTGCTCCACGCTCTATGCTTCTTTAAAAGAGGAGAAACACTTCCTCTGCCCAAAAGTGTACCCATCTGAACAGAGGGACCTTCGTTACCTAAAGGAACACCGATTAAAAATGAAACAAGGGAAAGAAAAAACACACCTATAAGATTAATAAACCATCTAAAAGGCAACATTCCTCTGATGATGCAGATAGATGTAGGAATTCCACCACCCTTTAGATTGGGCATCTTTTTATAGAGATTTGAAAATAAAATAGCTAAGCCAATAAAACCAACAATAACCAAGGCAACCCAATAAGGATTGAGCCTTAAAAATTCATAACCCTTTTCGGACACACCAATAATCATACTAGCACATAATTTGTAAAGAGTTATTACAAGTGCTGTAAGCACACCTGTGATAGAACCAAACACAAAAGCAGGACATATTAAATTTATGAAATAATTTATATAGCTTTTAAACTTACTCATACTTGCCTCTTCAAATTATTTATTCTTTAAATTAAAAAGCAGCATATCAATAATTACGTCTCTGTCAATAACATGAGCTTTATACCTTTTACAGTACGATGCAGCATCCTTGCTAAGACGAGAATTGGTCGCTATACCCTTGTTATTATTTGGGTTATCCAACACACGGGCCAATACTTCATCATAAGAAATATAATCCGCAGACTGAATAAATTCAAAATTAAGAACCTTTTTGCCTTCAGCAAAATCACAACGTAATATATATCCATTAGAAAAAGCTTCAGCGATTATTTCAGATGCTTTATCGGTAAATTCAGAGCTATCACAGCTATCAAGCTCGTGTAAAACAGGTAGTATTTTTTTATATCTGTTTACATCAATTGCATATTTAATAAGTAATATAACTACGATTACCGCAATAACAGCAACTGCATACACAGCCATAAAAGCAATAAAAACCGCAATGCCGATTACCGCACTAAATCCAAGAGTAAAGACACCGCGACCAATATCCTTTTTAGAAATATCATACAACTTTCGATTTCTTCTCATACCATTCGCCTCAAAAAAATTATAACACACAATTAAATGATAAGCAATATTTCATATTATTACATAATAAATACAAACTGAAGTTTATGATATACTATTTCGTCGTAAAGAATAAAAACGACAAGTTCGACTTGTCGTTTTTATTGGTGGAAGCGAAGAGATTCGAACTCTCGGTCTTTCGGATGCGAACCGAACGCTCTACCAACTGAGCTACGCCCCCATTTATAAATTAATAAAAAGGAAAACGGAGCTGATAAAATCAGCCCCGTTATTAGCATAATTAAAAATTAAGCAATAGACTCGATAACAGCCTTCTCGCCGTCGAAGCCGATAACTACTGTAGCGTTATCGATTTCAACAGTGATATTTGCATTACCGCTGCTGTTTGCTAAACCTTCGAGGTTGTAGTCGGGGTTACCCCATGCGCCACCCTCAACAACTTTGAACTGGTATGTACCTGCAGCAATACCTGTGAAAGTAATGCTCCATGTACCGTCGCCGTCATAAGTCATCTGGTTAGCAGCAGGATCCCAACCTGCACCACAAAGACCTGCCTCGCCAGCTACGTTGTAAGTAGTTGCGGGCTCATCAATTGTAGCCTCGTCCTTTGTTGCCTCATC
>JAUNEH010000024.1:0-21302 GCA_030525665.1 Ruminococcus sp. | reverse complement strand
CCGAAGTTGAGGATATTACAGAGGATGACGGCACAATCACCGAGTATCCCAAGGCTGACTTCGACTTTATCCTCGAACTTGACACAGCTGAAAACGCTGCAAATGCAGGCGATATGACCTTTACAACAACAAGAGGTCAGGTAATGACTCATAAGGTTCCTGATGAGCCCGCTACAGAGCAGGTTGAGTTCATGAAGGCTAAGTATCAGGCAGTTGAAGATGCACTTTACGGCGGTGACATTGCAACTCTTGAAACACTCGTTGACCTTGACGACTTTGCAAGAGCATATCTTGTAAACGAAGTAGCTAAGAACCTTGACGCAGGTGTTACAAGCTGCTACTTTACATATAACTCCGAAACAGGCAAGTTTACAACAGCTCCTGTTTGGGACTATGACAATGCTCTCGGTAACTCCGTAAGCATTGCTGGCAGACACGACGCTAACGGCACTATGCTCGACGTTACAGGTCCTTCCGGTTGGTACGCAAGAGACCTTATGCACTATGACCTTGACGTTCTCAACGTATTCGGTCAGGCTTGTGCAACTACAGCTACAAACGCAGCAGGCGAGACATTTAACGACGTAGTTCTCAGAATTTGGAACGACGAGTTTATGCCCGCGCTTGCAGTACTTGAAGGTACAGCTACTGCTGCAAACGGCAGATTTAATTCCGTAGCAGGCTACTTAGCTAACCTTGCAGAGTCCGGCCAGTGGAACTACGATTATGCAGGTTGGGACCTTACAGCTAACAACGGTTGGGTTGCTGACCACTCCAGCCTCACAATGTATGACTATGATGCAGAGGCAAACACATACACAACATCCACTAAGTCTTATGACCAGTACACACTTGACGGTCAGGCAAATTATGCAGGCGACTGGATGATTTCCAGAATGAACTGGATGGCTGCTCAGTATGCAGAGGCAGAACTTGATGTTCCTGATGGTTACATCACAATCTACTTCGAAAACAACTGGCAGTGGCCTGATGCTAAGGTTTACTACTGGGGTAGCACAATCGGCACAAATCCCGAGTGGAACGGCATTTCTCTTACAAATGTTGTAGGTCAGAACGACCAGGGTTACGACATTTATGAAATCGTTATTCCTGAAGATATCACAGGTCTTCTCTTCAACGGTACAGGCGAGTACGGTGCAGAGCAGTCCGCTGATATTAAGAGTGGCTGGTACGAGGGCATTTGCTACTACATGACATATGACAGTGCAACAAATACCAAGCCCTGTGGCTCATATGATTACAAGGTTCCCGCAGAGACAACATCAGCTCCTGCAGAAGAAGCAGAGACAATCACAATCTACTTCGAGAACAACTGGGCATGGCCTGATGCTAAGATTTACTACTGGGGTAGCACAACCGGCGAGAATCCTGCATGGGAAGGCATTGCTCTTACAAATGTTGTAGGTCAGAACGATGCAGGCTATGATATTTATGAAATCGTTATTCCTGCTGACATTACAGGTATTATCTTCAACGGTACAGGCGAGTACGGCTTCGAGCAGTCTGCTGACATTACCGAAGGCTGGTACGACGGTATTTGCTACTACATGACATATGATAGTGCAACAAATACTAAGCCCTGTGGCACATATGATTACAACGTTCCCGAGGAGACAACAACAGCTACTGCAACAGTAGACGAGTCTGACCCTGCAGAGACAACAACAGCTCCCGCAGAGACAACAGCTCCTGCTTCCGGCGACGAGCCCGATATGCCTACAGTTATTACTGTATATGCTATCAATTCCGCTAAGTGGGAAGAAGTATATGCATATTGTTGGGCAGACAGTGAGGCAGTTGCATGGCCCGGCGTAGCAATGGAAAAGACAGAAGATACAGTGAACGGCTTTGACGTTTATGCACTTTCTTTCGACTCCGCATACGTAAACGTTATCTTTAATAACAACAATAAGGGTGCTCAGACAGCTGACCTTACAGCTAAGGACGGTCAGTACTACGACATCAAGGGTGCTGCATGGTACGCAAGCCTCGAGGAAGTTCCCGCACTTGATACACTTTCAACTGACAGATACATTGTTGGTGAATTCAACGGCTGGAGCACAACAGCTAACGAGTTTAAGCTCAAGGCTGAAGGCGAAAGCTACGGTTACGTAACATTAACTCTTGAAGCAAACACAACATACGAGTTCAAGGTTATCCGTGAGGGTGCTTGGACAAGCTGCACAACACCTGTTACAGGTACAGTTACAGGTCTCCAGTTCAGCTCCTCTAACGCAGATAACTGTACAATCACAACAACAGATGCCGGCGAGTACGTATTTGCATTCGGTCTTAACGACTCTAAGCTTAACGTAACATATCCCGGTTCTGAGGTTATTACTCCCACAACACCTGACGAAGAAGAAACAGACACAACAGTTAAGCTCGCAGGTGACTTCACAGAGTGGGGCACAAACGCTATCGAAATGACAGCAGACGAGAACGGCACTGTTTACACAACAGAGCTTTACCTCGAAGCAAACACATACGAGTTCAAGATGATTGAGTTCGGTAAGTGGCTTGGTAACAATGGTTCAATTGAGAACACATGCGAAGGCTGGACATTCCGCAACGGTACTGACGAAAACGGCAACGAGTACGGCAACTGTACTCTCGTAGCTACAGGCGGTACTTACACATTCACATTCGATACAACAACAGACAAGCTCACAATTACAGCAGTTCTTGATGAGATTCCTGCAACTGTATACGATGTAAACTGGCCTGTTGACAACGGTCTCTACACAGTAAATGCTCCTGCAACAGCAGACGAGGGCAGCGTAATTGAGTTTACAGTAGACGCTGTTGAAGGCTACACAGTAGCTGGTGTTATCGTTAACATGGAAGAGGTTTATGCTGACGAAAACGGCGTTTACACTTGGACAGTAACAGAAAACGTTAACATCATGGCAGTTGTTATCGACGGTTCTATCACTCCCGATGAGCCCACAGAGTACAACGTTTATGCTCCTGAGTCCGAGTACTACACAGTAAATGCTCCTGCAACAGTAGAAGCTAACGGTACACTTACATTTACAATCGACGTTGCTGATGATTACGTAATTGATTATGTAATCGTTAACATGGTTGAAGTTTATGCAAACGAAGCAAACGAGTACGTATTCGAAGACGTAACAGAAGACGTTGAGATTCTCGTATACGTTTCCGAGGATACATCCGACGATACACCTATCGTAACACCCGAGAAGTACACAGTAATGTTCGTTGACTACGACAACACAATCCTTGCAGTGGCTAAGGTAGAAGCAGGTACAAACTTACCTGCACCCGAAGCTCCCACAAGAGCAGGCTACACCTTCACAGGTTGGAGCCAGGCAACAGATAACGTTGTTAAGGACATGATCGTTGTAGCACAGTATAAGAAGATTGAGGTTCCTGTTGAACCTGCAACAATCGGCAGACTTCAGGTAGAAGTTTCTGGTGGAACAGGTGTAACAGTTAACGGTAGACCTCAGGGTACATCTTACCTCAACACCAAGATGACAATTGGTACATCTGTAACATTAGTTGCAAAGGCATCTAGTGATGCAACATTTGTTGGTTGGCTTAATGCTTCTAATAACCTTATCATCACAACCGACACAACATATACATTCACAGCAACAGGTAACGATTCCTACAAGGCACTTTACCTCAATGATGTTGAAGGCGTAAATGTTGTAAGGTTTATGAATGACAAGTCTAAACAGATTCTTGATATGCAGTACTATGCAGCAGGCGAAACAATTGTATATCCTGAATATCCCACACAGGCTGGTTTCCAGGCTACTGGTTGGAATATGACAGATGCACAGATACAGGCACAGCTTGAAGCAGGTAACGACGTAACAGTTAGCCCCACATGGGAGCGTGTAAAGGTATATGTAAATGTATCTGCAAATGGTGGTACATTGTCAAATGGCAACGGAAGCTACTTGCTTACAGGTTACGTGACTGCAACAGCAAATGCTCCTGAAACTGGTATGAAGTTTGCGTATTGGGTAGATCAGGATAACAACGTTAAGAGCTATGATGCAGAGTATTCATTCTTTGCAGTTAAGGATACAGAGCTTACAGCAGTATATGTAGCAGAGGATGAAGAAATCGAGTATAAGATTCTTGTAAATGTTGATGCAATCGATACAGTTACATACGATACAACAAATGCAACATATTATAGCTGGTATGTTCCTACAACTCAGATGGGTATCAAATATGTTAAGAATGGTGTTATCTCTGTAAACAAGAAGAATTACAATGAGGCAACATTTGTAGCCGGCTCAACTGACAGCAATGTTTACGATAGAGGACCTACTGGTACAGAAGCTGTTCCCGTTGGTTCACGTTCTTGGACTAAGTCCAATGTAGCAGTTGGCGACACATGGATGTCTAGAGCTTATGTTCAGTATACAATTGACGGCGATCCCACAGGCACAGTTTATACTGTATACTCTGATATCGTAGAGGCAACAAGATACTGATAAACTTAGTGTTGAACAAATAAACATTAATATATTAAGCTTAATTAATAAACATCGCCCCACAGCAGTAACTGTGGGGCGATGTGTTTATTTGTAGTGTTTTTGGATAAAAAAATTGCAGGAATAAATCCTGCAATAACTTTTTGCTAATCGTTTTGATTAGTCGCCATCACCAGGCATCTCGGGCTCAACAGGTGCTACAGTAGAAGCTGCAACAACTTCGATAGTATCGAATCTTACGATTTCGATTTCAGGTGTTGTGTATTTCATTTCAAAATTCACCTCCTTATAATTCTCTTAAAATAAATTATCATATAAAATATAAGAAGTCAAGAAAAATTTAACAAATATAGCAATCTTGCTAATATTGACCTTGCAATTTTAACATTTCATACAAAGAAAAGAAGTAGGGGCGGATATTATCCGCCCGAAAGGCTGGGTTAATATGAAAGGGTATAACGGGCGATTGATAATCGCCCCTACAGCAGTAGAGTATATATACATTATAAAATAAAAACAGGCGTAAAGCAATCGCTTTACGCCTGTTATGTTTTTATGAACTTGTGATAGATTAGCCTACGAAGTAAACGTCCATTTCCTTCTCTACGCCGTCTGCTACGAAGTAAGCCTTGCTCTCTTCGGGCTTGAGGTAGATGGAGATGTTCTTGGCAGCTTCGCCGTTTGCCTTCTGAACGTTAGCAATAACCTCGTCGATAGAAACCTGAGCACCTGCGAACTCTACGAAAACCTCAACCTTAGCTGCTGCCTTCTTAGCAGTAGTCTTCTTAGTTGTAGTTGTCTTCTTTGCGGGAGCCTTCTTTGTCTCTGTCTTAGCCTCAGCCTTAACCTCAGCAGCCTTTGTTGCTGTCTTTGTCTCAGCCTTCTTTGTTGTTGCCTTCTTAGCAGGAGCCTTTACCTCTGCCTCTGCCTTAGCTGTTGTCTTCTTTGTTTCTGTCTTTGCAGCTTCTGTCTTTGCTGCTGTCTTCTTTGTTGCCATAATAAATATCCTTTCTAAACTTGAAGTAATACGCCTGTGAATATATAAAAGAGGTTTTTCCTCTATAGGGTATTATATATATCTAAAATTTTAATGTCAAACCAGTTGGACAAAATTCTACTTTTGCGATAAAAAAACCGAGCAAACAAGCGGTTATATGGTAATTCCAAACATAAAAAACCTAAGGTTTTTGTATATATTACAGGGTGTTTTGTGTGGATAGCTATATTTTAATCTTAATAATTGTTGCAATATTACAAAAAGAGGATGTTACAAATTAGCCGTCTTGCTTCTATTGCAAAAAGTTTCGGTAAATTGTATACTTTATATTAGATTTGATGGGGGTGAGTTTATGGCAAAGGGGCCTAATCAGAAGCTTAAGCTTTTAGTTCTTAGAGACATACTTATGAAGCAAACCGACGAGCATCATGGGCTTACGACTAACGAGCTTATTGAAAAGCTTGAGGGGTACGGAATTTCTGCAGAGCGAAAAAGCATTTATGACGATTTGCATATGCTTGAAAGCTACGGCTGTGATATCTGCACTGACAAAACCAAAACCGTAAGGTATTACATCGGAAGCCGCGATTTTGAGCTTCCTGAACTAAAGCTTTTGGTTGACGCTGTGCAAAGTTCAAAGTTTATTACCGAAAAGAAATCCCGAGACCTTATAAAAAAGGTCGGTTCGCTGGCGTCTTCTTATGACGCTTCGAAACTGCAGAGGCAGGTTTTTGTTTCTAACCGCGTGAAAACTCCCAATGAAAAAATTTACTATGCCGTCGATACGATTCATGAGGCGATTTCTGAGAAAAAGCAGATTACGTTTTGCTACTATGAATGGGTGCTGAGTGCCGACAAGGGTGAGAAAATCGTTAAGCGTGCAAGACATGACGGCAGAATATATAGGGTTTCGCCTTTTTCACTTGCGTGGGACGACGAGAATTATTATCTCATTGCCTTTGACTCTGAAAGTCAGAGCATCCGCCACTACCGAGTTGACAAAATGGACAAGGTGAAGCTTACCGACCAAAAATGTGAGGGCAAAGCGGAGTTTAAGAATTTCGATATGGCTGTGTACTCGAAAAGTGTTTTCGGTATGTTTGGCGGTGAAATGACCGACGTTAAGATAAGGGCAAAAAATCACCTTGTAGGTGTAGTGGCCGACAGATTCGGCAAGGATGTTTTTGTAACCTCTGACGGCGATGACAGCTTTGTGTTTTCTGCAAAGGTTGTGCTGAGCCCGCAGTTTTACGGCTGGCTCTTTGCACTTGGCAGTGAAGCTCAGCTTGTATCGCCTCTAAAAGCCGTAGAGAAGTATAAAGAATACCTTAGTAAATCCAAAGCCGTTTATGATTAAAACGAACCCAATGATGTTTACAAATAACATCATTAAAACATAAATTCCTGCCGTAAATGATAGGTTTTCTTTATATCTAACCTATACAAAGGCAGAGTTGCCTTTCCGTGGCTAACGGGTGTACGGATTTTTGGACAGTTCTTCCTTTATAATGAGAGTATCATATAAAGGAGGACGCAGTATATGCTTAATTTATGTATTTTTATTTTCACTCTTTATGCTCTCGGAGGAATTGTGGGAATGCTTCTTAAGACACCA
Organism: Ruminococcus sp.; assembly: GCA_030525665.1. Classification (GTDB taxonomy): domain Bacteria; phylum Bacillota; class Clostridia; order Oscillospirales; family Acutalibacteraceae; genus Ruminococcoides. The sequence continues at coordinate 14,188 of JAUNEH010000024.1, read as the reverse complement.
TACACCAAAAGCAGAAAGAGAAGTAAACACTGAAAGGAAAATTTTAGTGAGGCTTGTTTTGGCATCGGCGTCACCACGCCGACAGGAGCTTATAGCTCTTATTTGTGATAATGTAATTTGTGCTCCGTCGGGCGTTAATGAAGTTATACCCGACGGCATTGCCGTGTCTGATGTGCCGCTTTGCTTGGCTGTGCAGAAAGCCGAGGCTGTGGCGAAGGAATACTTTGACGATATTGTAATAGGCTGTGACACAGCGGTTTTTCTTGACGGAGAAATTTTAGGCAAGCCTAAAGATAAAGACGACGCCCGACGGATGATTACCGCCTTAAGCGGCAGGGTGCATCAGGTGATTACAGGCTGTGCTCTATTTTACAATGGCAAAAGTGTAGGGTTTTCTAATGTTACTGAGGTCGAGTTTTTCGGACTAAGCGAACAGGAAATTGAGGAGTATATTAATACCCCCGAGCCTTACGACAAAGCAGGCGGTTATGGCATTCAGGGGAAAGCAAGCCTTTTTGTTAAGGGGATAAAGGGCGATTATTTTAACGTTGTGGGCTTGCCGGTATCCGAGCTTAACAGAGAGATAAAACGGCTTACAATGCAAATCTGAGGCTTTAAGAGGGGTGTTTTAGGTGGAGCATTTGTTTATTATCAATCCTGCGGCAGGAAAAGCCGACAAAAGTAAGGAGCTTATTGAAAAAATCAAAAGCGTCAAAACCGAGGACAAGGTGACAATTAAGATTACAGAAGGTCCCGGTGCGGCAACTGAAATAGTTAAAAAGCATCTCAGTGAGGCAGACGACTTTGTAAGAGTGTACGCCTGCGGCGGTGACGGTACAGCCAACGAGGTTTTAAGAGGCGTAATAGGCTTTGATAATTGCGCTTTGGGTGTGGTGCCTATGGGCTCGGGCAATGATTTTGTCCGTTCATTTGAAGATAACACCAAAAGCGACTTTGTGGATATGCAAGCGATGATGATGGGTGAGGATACGGCTATTGACGTTATGGAGTGTCAGGGCAGATATTCGATGAACAATATGTCGGTTGGTTTTGATGCGGCAGTTGCGAAGAATGTTGATAAGTTTAAAAGGCTCCCATTGGTTTCAGGCAGTCTCGCTTATAAAATATCTATTGTTTATTGCCTTTTTACTAAGCGTAAGCATAAGTACAGAATGATTGCTGACGGCAAGGAATATGTAAGCTCAGAGGTAAAGACTCTGCTTGCAGTTGCGGGTAATGGTAAATATTACGGCGGAGGCATCAAGGCGACCCCCCTGGCAGAGTTTAACGACGGAAAAATTGAGTTTATGCACATAAAAACCATTTCGGCGGTAAGGTTTATTTTCCTTATCAATACCTACATAAAGGGCGAGCATATTGATAACCCGAGGTTTCCTTTTGTTAAGCATACCAAATGCGAAAGTATAACCTTTGAAAGCGACCAAAATATTGACATAGGCTTTGACGGAGAAATTCTTTCGCTTAAAAATCCCACCGTCAGAATTATCCCATCTGCAATAAAGATTATTGTTCCGAAAGTTACGGAAAAAGTTGCGGCTACTGTATAAAATATCAAGTAAAATCCCCGACAGGCTTTGAAGTCTGTCGGGGATTGATGTTTATAAAAATTATTTTGTTTTGATAATTGCAAATGAGGATGCAGAAATTTTAGCTGTCTTGCCGTCGAACTCTGCGTTGCCGATTGTGTAAATACGTTCAAGCTCGGGTTCGTTAAAGGAAATCTCAACGTCTTTGCCTGAGGGATTTACAAAAACAGCATAGTCGCCTCTGCGGTATGCGAAGGGATACTTGTTTTTCTCGCCGTAGATAAGCTCAAACTCGCTGTCGTTTGCAAGCTGAGGAATTTCGTGACGAAGCTTTATAATGTTTGTTACGTTCTCAAAGATACCGCCTTTTTTGTCCTTCTGGTTCTCAACTGTAGGCGCGTTTTCGTTGCCGTCAACAGGCAGATAAAGCTTATCGGCACTTGCTTTTGAGAAGCCTAAGTTCTCGCTTGAGTCCCACTGCATAGGAGTACGGGAGCCTGTACGAGAGAAACCGCCCTCTTTGCTTACAAGCTCTGTCTGGTATCTCATACCAAGCTCATCGCCGTAGTAAAGGAAGGGCACACCGGGCATGGTGAACATCATGGCATGAGAAAGCTTGATGGTGTCATCATCCATATAGAAGGTACCTCGGGGCATATCGTGATTATTGGTCATAAAGGAAATGTAGCCTAAATCCTTGGTACGCTCGTAGTTTACAATATACTCGTCAAGGAAGGTAGAAATATCGCCTTTGCCGTCTTTGCAGAAGAAGCTGTGGTTTTCGCCGTCTACAAGATAGCGGAAGAGAGTAGAGTAGCCGTTGCCGTAATGGTCGAGGTAAAAGTCCATGTGGAAACCGCCGTTTTTGATAGAACGCTGAGGATTGCACCACTCCGAAACCAATGCGGCATTGGGGTAGTCTTTGTCCATCATTTCTCTTACATCTCGCCAGATTGCGGCTGTAGCAATTTTTTCGTCATCGTTTTTAACCAAAGAGTCAGCCATATCGACCCTGAAGCCGTCAACGCCAAAGTCAAGCCAGTGACGCATAACGTCCTTAAGTGCTTCGGCAGAAGCCTTTGCAGAAGGGTGGTCGTGGGGTAACTGCCACTGGGGATGGGTTACTTCGTAAAAGCCGTAGTTAAGTGCAGGCTGAGAGGAGAAGTAGTTAACTAAATAGTTGCCGTCTCTTTCGCAGATACCGCACATAAGTCTGTACTCGGGGGGAGCTTCCCAAACGCAGTTTGTAAAGATGTAACGGTCTGTGAATTCGCTCTTTTTAGCTTTTTTTGCCTCTTGAAACCAAGGGTGAGTGTCAGAAGTATGACCGGGAACAAGGTCAAGAAGAATGTGCATATCCATACTGTGAGCCTTGTCCAGAAGCTCCTTAAGGTCAGCCTCGTTTCCGTAACGCTCGGCGACCTTCTTATGGTTTCTGACGTCATAGCCTGCATCCATAAAGGGTGAATCATAAATAGGATTGAGCCATATTGCGTTACAGCCTAAGCCCTTAACGTAGTCGAGCTTTTCGGTAATACCCTTAAGGTCACCGATACCGTCACCGTTTGTGTCGTAAAAGCTCTGGGGATATATTTCGTAAAAAACTGCATCTTTAAGCCAGTTTGGCATAAGAGTAACCTCCTTAAAATTTATACATTCAATATACCATTTTTACTCTGGGTTTGCAATAGATTTTCGCAAGTTAGAATTATTTTACATCCAAAAACATTCACTTGCAAACAGCTCATATTTTTCATAGTATGGAGTGTATGAAAGGATTGAACCTTATGACCATAGAACAGCTTGACAAAAGCAGGATTCTTATATCTCTTAAGAATGCAGATATGGATGCATATTCAATAAGTATAGATAAGCTTAATATAAAGGATAAAGCCTGCAAGGAAACGTTGAAGAGCATTTTAAAAACTGCCCTTGATAAGGTAGGCATAAGTACTGTGGATAAGGCGGTGCTTGTTGAGGCGATGCCCCACAGAGAGGGAATGCTTATTTTGGTGACGGTGGATTTTATGCACAGTATCCGCAAGGTTTACCGAGTAAAAAAGCCTAAGATGCTGCCTTGTTGCAGATTCGACAGTGCCGAGGGGCTTCTTTCCTGCATGGAGCTTTTAAAGCATGAAAAAATCAGACTTTTTCCAAATTCCTTGTGGCAGTATCAAAAGGCGTTTTATCTTATTTTTGATTATGCAGGAATTCCCCCCAGAGCAAAAGCGATTCTCAGCGAATATTCAAAGTGCCACTGTGTAAGCCTTACACGCCTTGCACGCATCAAAGAAGCAGGCAAAGAGCTTTTAAGCTATAATGCAGTAAAAAAAATCGCAGAGATGATATAATTTGTGGGGGCGGATGTTATCCGCCCCCACAAATTATGGTGATTTTTTATAAAAAAATTTGAATTTTTTCTGAAAAAGCTTGCAATCTTTTTTATTTTTGTGTAAAATGTATATGAACATACTCGGTTTTTGGTATTATTTTTCCAAATGATTCGGGATTTTTACCATACGATAAAGAATTGCGGAGGCGGTTATTATGTCAAACAGATTATTTCAGGGTATTATTCACCAGATGAAGGACGCTATTGACAGGACTATCGGTGTTGTTGACGAAACTTCGGTTGTTATTGCCTGCTCGGAGCTTGGCAGAATCGGCGAGGTTAACGAAAGCATTACTTCCGAAACTCTTAGTGCTACTGTTCCTTTTGTTATTAACGGCTATACCTACAAGGCTTTCGGAAACTCTGCCAGAGCAGAGTATGCTGTATTTGTTTCTGGCTCTGACGAGCTTGCTCAGAAGTATGTTCAGCTTCTTTCCGTGTCCCTTGCAAGCATCAAGCAGTACTATGACGAAAAGTACGACAGAAGCAACTTTATCAAAAATGTTATCCTTGACAACATCCTCCCCGGCGACATTTACTTAAAAGCAAGAGAGCTTCGTTTTAACAACGAGGTTCACCGAGTTTGCTTACTTATTAAGATTACTTCAAAGACAGATATCTCTGCTTACGATATCGTGCAGAATCTTTTTCCCGACAAGAACAAAGACTTTGTTATTAACATCAACGAAACCGACATCGTGCTTGTTAAGGAGCTTAAGTCCGGTATTGAAAGCAAGGATTTGGAAAAGCTTGCAAGCTCTATCGTGGACACCCTTTCCAGCGAGTTCTACACTCATTGCTTAGTTGGTATCGGTACTCCCGTTATGGGTATCAAGGACTTAGCCCTTTCCTTTAAAGAGGCTCAGGTTGCTCTTGACGTTGGTAAGGTTTTCGACACCGAGAAAACTATCGTAAGTTACGACAACTTAGGTATTGCAAGACTTGTTTATCAGCTTCCCACAACTCTTTGCGATATGTTCCTTAAGGAAGTTTTCAAACGCGGCTCTATTGAGTCTTTGGACCAGGAGACTTTATTTACAATCCAGAAGTTCTTCGAAAACAACTTAAACGTTTCCGAAACCTCCAGAAAGCTTTTCGTTCACAGAAATACTCTTGTTTACAGGCTTGAGAAAATCAAGAAGCTTACAGGTCTTGATTTAAGAGAGTTCGAGGACGCTATCGTATTTAAGGTAGCTCTTATGGTTAAGAAATACCTGTCCTCTTCTCCCGCAAAATTCTAAGATTATAAAAATCGCTTTGTACGCGGTAATTTTGCGGCGTGCAAGGCGATTTACGGTTTTTAAAAGAACATTTCCAACTTTTCCCAAATTTATATTTATTTGGTTTATATAGAAAGCAGGATAATATGATAGAATTTCGTAATGTTTCTAAGGTTTATCCCTCGGGCACTCATGCCCTTAACAAGGCAAGTCTTACTATAGAAAAAGGCGAGTTCGTTTTTATTGTGGGCTCGTCAGGTGCAGGTAAAAGTACTTTTCTTAAGCTTATAATGCATGAGGAAACTCCTACCTCGGGCTCTATTTTTGTCAATGGTATGCGTGTTGACAAAATGAAGCACCGCCACGTGCCAATGTTAAGACGTACCATGGGTATTGTTTTTCAGGATTTCCGACTTATTGATAAAATGACGGTTTACGACAACGTAGCCTTTGCTATGCGTGCAATCGGTGCAAGACCCAGAGCAATCAAAAAACGTGTGCCTTACATACTTGAGCTTGTAGGTCTTGAGAGTAAGGCTGACCGTTATCCCTCCGAGCTTTCGGGTGGTGAACAACAGCGTGTAGGCTTAGCCAGAGCTCTTGTTAATAATCCTATGATGATTATTGCTGACGAGCCTACAGGTAATATCGACCCTGAAATGAGCTACGAGATTATGGAGCTTCTTTCAGAAATTAACAAGCGTGGCACAACAATCCTTATTGTTACCCACGAGCATGACCTTGTGCACAGCTTTGGCAGGCGTGTTATTACTATCGACAAGGGCGTTGTGGTTGAGGACACTATAAACCTCCAGACTGCAGAAGGAGGTAATAAGGCATGAGATTAAGCGGATTAGGTTACCTTTTAAAGGAAGGAATTAAAAGCATCTGGTCAAACAGGATGATGAGCATTGCTTCTATCGGTGTGCTTGTTTCCTGCTTGCTTTTAACAGGTGCGGCAGAGCTTATTACTCTTAACGTTTCCACCGTTGTGGATGAAATCGGCGGCGAAAACGTTACAAGAGTTTTCTTAGACCAAGAGGTTACTGATCTCGAGGCGGTTTACATTCAAAACGAAATCGGAAAAATAGGCAATGTTTCAAATACTATGTTTGTATCCAAGGACGATGCAATTTTAGAGTACGAGGATACACTCAGAGAAGATATTTTTTCTCAGATGCAGGGCGAAGGCAACCCTCTGCCAAACTCGGTAGACGTTACTCTTACCGACCTTTCGCTTTACGACGAAACAATGGCGCAGATTACGTCCATTGACGGCGTTGACTCTGTAAGAGATACAAGGGAAATTGCAAGCAAGCTTACGTCTTTAAGCACTCTTGTTTCTTCAATGAGCCTTTGGATTGTGCTTGCACTTTCGCTGATTTCTATATTTATTATTTCAAATACAATCCGTATGACAATGTATTCCAGAAGATTTGAAATAAGTATTATGAAGTCAGTAGGCGCTACCGATACCTTTATACGAATTCCATTTGTTTTCGAGGGTATGATTATCGGTCTTATTTCCGGTGTCGTGGGCTCGCTTCTGTTAACTCTGGTTTATGATGCGGTTATGAAGGGCGTACAGAATATTATTCATTTCAAGTTTATTCCTTATGGCGATATTGCAGTTTACGTATGGGTTATCTTTATTGTTTCGGGTATGCTTATCGGTATGTTAGGCAGTGTTATTTCTATCGGTAGATATTTAAGAAAAGAAGGCAACGAGCTTTTAGGATGGTAAAATTATGAAAAAGTTAAAGCATATTGCCTGTGTGTTGTTAGCTTTGACTCTTGTGTTTTCTGCTGTGGTTTTTACAAGTGCCGATACTATATCGGACCTTGAAGACCAGCAGGCACAGCTTCAAGAGGAGGCAGCCCAGTATCAGGCGATTATAGATGAAAAACAAGGCGAAATTGACGAGCAGCAGGAGTACGTTGATGCTCTTACCTCCAATATCGCCACAGTAAACGAAGAGATTTCTGTTATCAGGTCAAAAATAGACGTGTATAACAGCCAGATTGCCGAAAAGGCAGAGGCTATTAACGAGCTTAATTTGCAGGCAGAGGAAAATATGAACCTCTTAAGGCAGAGACTTAAGTCTATTTATATGGCGGGCGATGCCTCTACCCTTGAGATTGTTTTAGGTGCCAAGGATTTCTCGGACTTTGTTGACAAGGTTCAGCTTGTTGAAAGCCTTTCGGATTACGACGCAAATCTTATTGATGATATCGAAGGTCAGCTTGACGGCATTAATGAAGAAATTGAGTCTTTGAATGAGGACAAGGCTTCTCTTGAAACCGAGACCTCAGACCTTGAAGAAAAACAAACAGAGCTTAATGGTATGCTCGAGGAAAACGAAGAGCTCCTTAGAAGTCTTTATACCGAGCGAGAAGAGCTTGATGCATTGCTTGACTCCAATGAAGCTTCACAAAGTGAGGTAGAACAGCAGATTCAGGCTTACTACGAAGAGCTCAGACGTCAGGAAGAAGAACGTCAGGAGCAGGAGGAAAGCGGCGGCTCTTCACAGGGTGACGGCAGTATACCTATTGTAGGCACAGGTGAGTGGGTATGGCCTACACCGGGCTTCTGGGATCTTTCTTCCGGTTGGGCAGAAGACAGAGGCTACTCTCACGGTGGTATTGATATTGCAGGCCCCGGCATTATGGGTGCAACTGTTGTTGCGGCACATAGCGGCACAGTAATTGATGTATGCAATTACTGCTCTCACAACTGGGGTAAATACGGCAGCTGCGGTTGCGGCGGCGGTTATGGCAACTACGTGTGGATTGACCATGGCGATGGTAAGGCTACAATATATGCTCACCTTACAGATGCAGTTGCTTACGTTGGTCAGACTGTTTCGGCAGGCGAGGTTATCGGCTACGTTGGCTCTACAGGCTATTCTACAGGTCCTCATTTGCATTTTGAAGCAAGATATTACGGTGAAAGATATAATCCTATGGACGAATATCCCCTTTGAGTTTATTAAAATTTAAGGAAAGGCGGAGATTTTATGAACAGAAAAGTGTCTTTAGGCATTACCATTGCGGCTTGCCTTGTAGCTGCGGCTATTGCTTTTTCAGCGGCGTTTATGATTTCCCGTTCTATATTTAATTCTAAGCTTAAGGATTTAAGCCAGAAGCAGGATATGTTTTCAAAGCTTTCGGACATCGACAGCTTTGTACGTCAGCACTACAAGGGCAATATTGACGAGGAAAAGCTGCATCAGGCTATGAAGGACGCTTACTCCGAGGCTCTTGATCGCGAAGTGATTTTTATTACAGCTTCAGAGTACAAGGGAAGTATTTACGAGGAAAGCGGCTGCAGCTTTCAGCTTCTTTCCGACGGTACTTATATGGTAATTACCGAAAATGTTACTTTACCTGCTACTGAGGCAGTGACAGAGTAAAAATTATTTAATAATCAAAAGACCTTCTGCATATATATAAACAGCTTGCAGGAGGTCTTTTTTATGCTTACTTTTTTATCGGTAGAAAAGCCTGAGAAAAAAAGATTTTTCTACCTTAAAAACAAAATATCATTAGAGCTTAAAAGTGCCGAAGGAATAGACGTAAAGCACATAAGATATATACATAGATGCGGCAAAATCCGCTACGATAAAATCCGAAAGCTTTGCGGCGATGAAGCAGGTCGAATACTCGCAAAAGAAGGTCTTAACTTGCCTGAAAGTATCGGCTTGCGTCGGTTTTACTGCGACGAGCTGAAAGTAAGGCTTTGTCTTAATATGGCGATAGCGGTGCTAAAGGATTTAAAAGCATTTACTGAAAAAATCAGCGTTGCAATATATGACCCCGACGGACGAATAGCCGATGGAGCAGGGGCGCTTTTACGATATACCCGAGGCCTTACCGCAGTAAGCCGTATGACAGGTATGTACTCTGCCGAGGCAGAGCGTGTTATGGCTGAAAGCGGTGCGGTGCTTAATGTAAGCAAACGAATGAAAAGCCTTACAAATTCGCAGCTTATAGTTGCCCCCATAAAGCTAAATTGTGTTCTTCCTGTGGATAAACAGGCGGTTATCCTTACAGTTTCGCCGCCGTCTGTTTCTCAGCGGTGCGGCGTATATTACAAGTATTATTTTAATCTTTCCGAAGAGCTTATCAAGCTTTTGCCCGACGGGTTTGATGCCGAATATTTAGCCTCGGCACTTTACACTCTTTGCGGCAGATACGATTTAGGCTCTACTGTTCCTCAGGCGGTTAAGGGGGACGGTACAGCACATACCCTTGTGTCTCTTTCAAAGTATCTTATGAATATTGCCCGAAATGCTTGACATCCGACTTTTTTAAACTTATAATATTATAATTGGTAAACCCAAAAATGTATCCGAAAGGACAGGAATATAATGGCTAAATCAGTTATGCTTACTGCCGAAGGTCTTAAACAGCTCGAGGAAGAGCTTGACCTCTTAAAAGGCGAAAAACGAAAAGAAATTGCAGAAAAAATCAAGGTTGCACGTTCTTACGGTGACCTTTCCGAAAACTCAGAATATGACGACGCTAAAAACGAGCAGGCAATCCTTGAGGCAAGAATTGCTACTATCGAGGCTACTTTAAAGGTAGCAGTTGTTATTGACGAAAACGAGATTACCGACCAGACCGTCCATGTCGGCTCTCTCGTTAAGGTTGAGAATATCAGCATGGGCAGAGAGTTTGAATACCGTATAATCGGCTCCAACGAATCTAACCCTAAGGAAAACAAAATCTCTGACGAGTCTCCTGTTGGCAGAGCTTTGCTTGGCAAAAAGGTTGGCGATATGGTCGAGGTTGAGGTTCCTGCCGGTCTTATGACATTTAAGATTCTCGGCGTTTCCAAATAACAATTCGGGCGGCTTAATGTCGCCCTTTTTTGTGGGTTAGCCACTCACAAGTCAGTTCGCCTTTGGATAGGTTCCCTTTAGGGGAAACCTGTTATTAACGGCGGGTTGATATACAAATTAAAACTATAATCGCGGCTTCAGCCGCCACCAGAATTATTCAATATTCATTATTCGTCATTCATTATTCATTACAATGGTGACATTGATAAAGGAGAAGTTAAAAATGGGCGAGCAGAATACAGTTAACAGCTCAAGCGAAGTTCAGGTAAGACGAGAGAAACTTGCTAACATGCAGGCTCAGGGCAGAGACCCATTTATGGTTAATACATCAGACCGTGATACTTTCGCTAAGGACATTACAGACAATTTCGAAAATTTTGACGGAAAAACCGTTACTGTTGCAGGTCGTATCAAGTCTAAACGCGGCAAGGGCAAGGTTATGTTTATGGACCTTTGGGACGTAACAGGTAAAATCCAGATTTTCGCTAAGTTTGACGACTTGGGCGAAGAGGTGTATTCCGACCTTAAAAAGTGGGACGTAGGCGATATTGCCGAGGTTAAGGGTTTTGTATTCAGAACCCAGATGGGTGAACCCAGTATCCACGCAACAGGCATCAAGATGCTTGCAAAATCTCTTTTGCCTCTTCCCGAGAAGTTTCACGGCTTAAAGGACCCCGACCTCAGATATCGTCAGCGTTATGTTGATATGATTATGAACCCCGAGGTTATGGAAACCTTCAAAAAGCGTACACGCATTGTATCTGAAATCAGACGTTACCTTGACGATGCAGGCTATTTTGAGGTAGAGACTCCTGTACTTTCCACTATTGCAGGCGGTGCTAATGCACGCCCCTTTATAACTCACCACAACACCCTTGACCTTGATATGTACCTTCGTATTGCTACCGAGCTTTACTTAAAGCGTCTTATCGTAGGCGGCATGGAAAAGGTTTATGAAATCGGCAGACTTTTCAGAAACGAGGGTATGGACGTTAAGCATAACCCTGAGTTTACAACCATCGAGCTTTACGAGGCTTACACAGACCTCAGAGGCATGATGGACAGAACAGAGCAGATTGTTAACCGTTGCTCATTGGCTGCCAACGGTACTGACGAGATTGAGTATCAGGGTGAGAAAATCAGCCTTAAGCTTCCTTTTGCAAGAATGACAATGATGGATGCGGTAAAGAAGTATTCAGGCGTTGATTTCAGCACCTTTATGGGTGACACAGAAAAGGCTAAGGAGGTTGCTAAAGAGCTTAATCTTGAGGTTAAGCCTACAGATACTTGGGGTAACATCTTAAACACTGCATTTGAGGAATTTGTTGAAGAAAACCTTGTTCAGCCTACATTTATTACAGAGTATCCTATCGAGGTTTCTCCTCTTACAAAACGTTTAGAGGGCAATCCCTTGCTTGTTGACCGTTTCGAGCTTTTCGTAACTCGCCGTGAGCTTGCAAACGCATATACTGAGCTTAACGACCCCAACGACCAGCGTAGCCGTTTTGAGCATCAGATGATGCTTAGAGAAGCAGGCGACGACGAGGCGAACGAGATTGATGAGGACTTCCTCACGGCTCTTAACTACGGTATGGCACCCACAGGCGGTATGGGTATGGGTATTGACAGGCTTGTTATGCTTTTAACCGACTCCGCATCTATCCGTGATGTTATTATCTTCCCAACAATGAAGCCTATCGAAGAGGGCAAGCGTGCAAACCGTGCTCCCAAGGCTGTTGAAGCTGAGGAAAATGAAGAGGTTATCGATTTCTCTAAGGTAGAAATTGAGCCTTTATTTGAGGAGTTTGTAGATTTCGAGACCTTCTCTAAATCTGATTTCAGAGCTGTTAAGGTTCTTGCTTGCGAGGCTGTTCCCAAGTCTAAAAAGCTTCTTAAGTTTACACTTAACGACGGCACAGATAAGGAACGTGTAATCCTTTCAGGTATTCACGCATACTACGAGCCCGAGGAGCTTGTGGGCAAGACTTTGGTTGCTATTACAAATCTCCCTCCCAGAGCTATGATGGGCACTGAAAGTAACGGTATGCTTCTTTCTGCAGTTCACACCGAGGAAGGCGAGGAAAAGCTTAACCTTCTTATGGTATCAAGCAAAATCCCTGCTGGTGCAAAGCTTTATTAATAAAACCAATCCCCGACCAAAAGTCGGGGATTTACTTTTATATGGAAGGTATGGTAAAATAAAAATCGGTGATTGATTATGGTAGAAAAATTATTTGAGGAACTTAAAAATATTACTGAGGTTGAGGCTATTGCCCTTGGCGGTTCAAGGGCTGGAGAAGCTTTTGACGAAAAGTCGGACTACGATGTTTATTTATACTGCGCAGGTGATATCGATGATACCACAAGAAAGAACATACTTGAAAAATATTGCGATTATATTGAACTCGGCAATCATTTCTGGGAGCTTGAGGATAACTGTACTCTGAAAAATGGTATTGATATTGATATTCTTTACAGAAATCTTGACGATTTTACTAACGATGTGGCAAGTGTGGTTGAGGGTTTTAACGCCCGTACAGGCTATACCACCTGTATGTGGCACAATCTTTTAACCTGCAAAATTATCTGTGATAAAAACGGAAGACTTCAGGCTACCAAAGACAGGTTCAACGTGCCTTATCCTAAAGAGCTTAAAGAGAATATCATCAATAAGAATATGAGCTTACTCAGCGGTATGCTCCCTTCTTACGACGGGCAGATTACAAAGGCGGTAAACAGGGGAGACTTGGTAAGTGTTAATCATCGCACAGCGGCTTTTATGGAGTCCTACTTCGATGTGCTGTTTGCGCTTAATGAGCATACTCACCCCGGCGAAAAACGCCTACTTAGCCTTTCAAAGAAAAACCTGAGAATACTTCCTGCTAACTTTGAGGAAAATATAAATAAGCTTTTTGCTGATTTATTTACAAATCCTGAGAATATCGGAGACGATATAGCTGAGATTGTAATCGAACTGAGGAAGATTGTATGAAAAAATTTTTAGTAGTTGTTGATATGCAGAAGGACTTTGTTGACGGCTCATTGGGGACTATAGAGGCTCAGAAAATTGTCGGCAAAGTTTGTGAAAAAATCAAAAATTTTTACGGCGATATAATTGTTACCTTCGATACTCATAATGAAAACTATCTTGAAAGCAGTGAGGGCAAAAAACTGCCGGTTAAACATTGCATAAAAGGCACAGACGGTTTTGAGCTTAACGAAAGTGTTAAGCTTGCACTTGAAAGTAAGGGGTACACAGCCGTTGAAAAGCCTACCTTCGGTTCGGTACGCTTACCTGAAATTATCCGCCAAAAGGCACAGGACGAGAAATTTTCGGTAGAGCTTGTGGGACTTTGTACTGACATCTGCGTGATTTCAAATGCACTTTTACTTAAGGCAAATTTCCCCGAGGCAGAAATATCGGTGGACTCCCGGTGCTGTGCAGGGGTAACGCCTGAGAGCCACAACGCGGCACTTGCAACTATGAAATGCTGTCAGATTGACGTTTATTGAGGTGTTAATATGTTTGATGCAAAAAAGGTAAAAAACGATGTTGTAAACTGGATAAAAGAATTTTTTGAGGGTAACGGCAAAGACTGCAAAGCAGTGCTTGGCATTTCGGGCGGTAAGGACAGCTCTGTTGTAGCCGCCTTATGCGTTGAAGCTTTGGGCAAAGACAGGGTCGTTGGTGTGCTTATGCCCTGTGGCGAGCAGGCTGATATTGATATGGCAAAGCTTTTGGTTGAACACTTAGGTATAGAGCATTACGTTATTAATATAAAGGATGCCGTTGAGAGCATTAAAAACGCTATGCCCGAGGGTTTTGAGCTTAGCCGCCAGAGCATTATTAACCTGCCTCCAAGAATCCGTATGTCTACGGTTTATGCAGTTTCACAAAGTGTTAACGGCAGGGTTGCAAATACTTGTAACTTAAGCGAGGATTGGGTTGGCTATTCTACACGTTACGGCGACTCTGTGGGGGATTTCAGCCCCTTAAGCCGCCTCACAGTTACCGAGGTTAAGGCAATCGGCAGAGAGCTTGGGCTTCCTGACGTGCTTATAGACAAGGTGCCCAGTGATGGACTTACAGGCAAAACCGACGAGGATAACTTAGGCTTTACCTATGAAGTTTTAGACAAATACATCCGCACAGGCGAGATTGAAGATATGGATGCGAAAGAGAGA
>JAUNEH010000083.1:0-5866 GCA_030525665.1 Ruminococcus sp. | reverse complement strand
AAGCTCCTTCGTAATAATTAAATTCAACAACTTTATTTTTATCCTTGCTTATGTAAACCTCGGCTATATCAAATCTAGGATTTTTAGCTGTATTCATATAGCTCATATAACATTGAGCCGCCAAGATTATTTTTCGTTGTTTGTGCTTATTTACAGCGAATACGGCGGGTACAGCCTGGCCCGCTGTTCGGGTCTTGACCTCAACAAACAAAATATATTTTTTATTTTCGGCGATAATGTCAATCTCAGAAATTCTGTTACGCATATTTCTTTTTGTAATGCGATAACCCTTTCTTCTTAAATATTTTGCTACATATTTTTCGCCGAGAATTCCTTTTTCAATGTGTGTTAATTCTTTTTTCATTTTAATATTTTTGTAAGAAAGCTCATTCGGTGAATTGGGCATGGGCCGAATTCTTTTAATGCTTCTACGTGCACCTTTGTACCATATCCTTTGTGCTTTTCAAAAAAATATTGAGGATATTCTTCAGCGTATTTAAGCATTAGTCTATCTCTGCTTACTTTTGCAAGAATAGACGCACATGCAACCGACATGCTTTTTGCATCGCCTTTAACGATACACTCGCCTTTAATCTCAAGCGGAGGCATAGTGTTGCCATCTATATAAGCAAAGTCTGCCTTAATATTAAGTCCTTCTACTGCCCTTTTCATTGTATTCATGGTAGCTCGTAAAATATTAACCTCTTCTATCTCCTCAACCTCGGCAAACGCAATTGAATAAGCCAAGGCTGAATCGCAAATCACATCAAAAAGAGCTTCACGTTTCTTTTCGGTAAGCTTTTTTGAATCGTTTACACCATCTATTATGAGCCTTTTAGGCAAAATCACAGCGGCGGCACACACAGGACCAGCCAAGGGACCTCTGCCTGCTTCGTCAACGCCGCAAACATATTGGTAGCCTTTATCATAGGCTTCATTTTCATATAAAAGCCAATCCATAATTACAGCTCCTTAGGACTTTCGAGAGAAATTTTTCCAAGCTTTGCACCTCTGAATTCATCTAAAAGCATTATTGCTGCTCGCTCGGTATCGGGCTCTCCTTTAGAAACAAGCATACCTCGGCGTTTAGCGATTACACCTAAAAGATCGTAGGATTCAAGGCACAGTTCTTCATCAGTGAGCTTAAAACGTTCTATAAATACAGGAGGCTTGATTTCTTTAAGTAAATCAAGAAGTCTTACAGCTAAAAGTTCTGCATCTAAGATCTGGTCTTTAACTGCACCTGTAAATGCAAGTCGCTCGCCTACACTCTGGTCTTCAAATTTAGGCCATAATACACCGGGAGTATCAAGAAGCTCGAAACCTCTGTCAAGAGTGAACCACTGACCACCTCGGGTTACACCGGGTCTGTCCTCAACCTTAGCACGGTTTTTCTTAACGACTCTGTTAATAAACGAAGACTTACCTACGTTGGGAATACCTACAATCATAACTCGGATTGTAGGATTAGGTATACCTTTTTTCTGTCTGGATTCAATATAATCCTTAAGAAGCTTTCTGGTGGCAGGAACAAAATTACTTTGACCCTTTCCGCTTTTGCAGTCGATTGCCAAAGCAGGGATACCCTTGCTGTTATAGTAAGAAATCCACTGTGCCGTTACCTGATTGTCTGCCATATCACATTTATTTAGAAGAATAATTCTTGGCTTTTTACCGATTATTTCTTCGATATCAGGGTTACTTGAAGATATTGGAACTCGGGCATCCTTGATTTCAGCAACAGCATCGACAAGCTTTAAGGAAGCTTCAATAAGCCTCTTCGTTTTTGTCATATGACCGGGAAACCATTGTATGTTCTGATTCTGCTTTTCACTCATATAATCACCTACAAGAAAAGCTTACATCAAAAGGATGTAAGCTTCTTAAAATCAATAAAGATAACCAAAATGGTTAAACGGGAAAATAACGAACTGGGCTTTGCCTATAATATCGTCAACATCAATACACTTAGCCTCGCCAAGGTCGGTAACAGGTTCACCGTTTTCGGAAACAAGGCCAAAGTAACGGCTATCCTTGGAGTCTCCGCGGTTATCGCCGAGAATAAACGCTTTACCCTCGGGGACGGTTAAGGATAACTCCTTTTCGCCTAAAGTATGTCCTGTGGGAGAATTGATATAATCCTCTTCTAATAATATGCCGTCAACAAATACCTCATGAGTTACATAGTTAATGTAAACCTCCTGACCGCCTAATGCGATAATACGCTTGATAATAGGCTCGTCGTGATACTTGCCAGCGGGTATAACTACTATATCTCCTACTTCAGGCTCATAGAAGAAGTTTGTTATTATAACCTTGTCATTATTCACCAAAGTCGGAAGCATTGATGAGCCGTCAATGTTTACCAGACGAAAAACAAAGGTAAGAAGAATAACAACGATAACAACGGCAGAAACAATACAGTGACCCCATTCGAAGCCAATGTTCGCGGCTTTGGCAGAGTTAACCTCTACAGGGACTGATTCTTCGTCCAAACCAAAGGATTCATCGTTTATATCGATATCATATTCGTCAAGATTAATTTTCTTCATACTAACACCACTTTAATGAAATAAAAAAGGGACAACACGAAGCTGTCCCTTTCTTTAGAAAATTACTTACGGATAGCTTCCTTAACCTTGGCAGCCTTACCCACTCTGTCGCGAAGATAGTAGAGCTTGCTTCTGCGAACTTTACCGTATCTTACAACCTGAACGTCTTTAACGTTGGGGGAGTTTACAGGGAATACTCTCTCAACACCTACACCGTAGGATACACGTCTTACTGTGAATGTCTCGGAAACACCGCTACCACGCTTTGCGATAACTGTACCCTCGAACATCTGGATTCTTTCTCTCTCACCCTCGCGGATGTTAACGGATATCTTTACAGTATCACCAACGGAGAAAGCGGGCTTTTCTGCCTTTACGGATTCTGCTGCGATTAATTTTAATGCGTCCATTCTAAAAGACCTCCAATTATTTTTTCGAGCATTCGTAACCCTTCGGCAGAGGACTGCTCACATTATCAGGCATTTGCCTTTTAACATCTCGTCGCTGAGAACGACGGAAATCAAATGCTTTAATATAATAACATAAGACTTTAAAAAAAGCAAGTATTTTTTATTAATAAGAATTAAGTTTTTTTGAATAATAAATCAAAAAAATGAAAATTATCGGTTTTTATCTAAAAAATCAGTGAAATACTGAGGGAGCTCAGAGTCAAACTCAATATATTCGTTCTTAGTCGGGTGAACAAAGCCTATGGTTTTTGCATGAAGGCACTGCCCGCCTAAAGCTGAAATAACCTTTTTGGGGCCATACACATCATCACCTGCAAGGGGATGCCCTAAATGTGCCATATGTACTCTAATCTGATGAGTCCTGCCTGTTTCAAGCACACAGCTAATGTAGGAAAAACCATTAAGTTCCTCAATAATCCTATAGTTTGTTACGGCGTTCTTGCTGTTTTTATAGGTTACGGTCATTTTTTTGCGGTCATTTGGGTCTCTGCCAATAGGAAGGTCTACCCTACCCTCAGTCTCTTTAAATCTGCCATAAGCTACTGCACGATATTCTCGCTTAACACTGTGCTCTTTAAGCTGAGAAGCAAGGCTATTATGTGCTATATCTGTCTTTGCGACAACCAACAAACCACTTGTATTTTTATCTATACGGTGAACAATACCGGGGCGTAAGACACCATTAATGCCTGAAAGCTGACCCTTGCAATGATACATAAGAGCATTTACAAGAGTACCGCTGTAATTACCAGCCGCAGGATGAACCACCATGCCTTTGGGTTTATTAACTACAATCAGCTCGTTGTCCTCGTAAACAATGTGTAGCGGTATATTCTCAGCTTCGGCAATATATTCTACAGCCTCGGGAACAGTTGCTTTGATCACATCGTTATCCTTAAGAACATAGCTTTTATTTACGATTCTTTCGTTTACAAGCACATTACCGTCTTTGATAAGGGAGGTTATAAAGCTTCGGGACCTATCGCAAATTTGCTCGGAAAGGAACTTGTCAACGCGAACGCCTGCATCATTTTCTACTGTAAAAATATAATCACTCATCTTTATCAACTAAAAACTCAACAGGATCGTTTACAGGCTTGTTTTTTTCTTCTTTTCCGTAAACAAATATTACATAAATAAGAAGCAGAATCGTACCAACAGTAATGGCATAATCGGCTATATTACAAATCGGCGGGAAAAATGAAAGTGCCAAAAAATCCACAACATATCCGTTTAGAACTCGGTCAATTGCGTTACCTATACCACCGCCTATAACGAGAGAAGCGGCTGATAAATACAAAAGATTATTATACTTAGGCTTAAACATAAGGTAAATAAGTATACCGCCGACAATCACCATAATTGCAACGAAAACCCAACGAAAAACAGAAGAACCTAAGCCGAAGGCCATACCATCATTATAACTTAGGGTAAAATCCAAAAGTCCGTTAATTACTGTAACAGAGTTACCCTCAACCTTTAAAGTATCAACAATAAGGTACTTGCTTACTTGGTCCAAAACTACTACGGCTAAGGCACAAAAAAGTGAAACAATAACACCAACATGCTTTTTTATATTTCCCATTGTTTTCATATTATCCTCCTTATACACATCAAGCGGTGTATTTTTATACACCGCTTAAAGGTAAAGTTTTTATTTTAAAACCTTAGCACATCTTGAACAAAGTGTGGGGTGCTCGTTATCATCGCCTACAGTTTCGCTGAATGCCCAGCAACGCTCGCACTTTTCGCCGCTTGCTTTCTGCACATCCACCTTAAGTTCGTCTTCGCCCTCTTTAATCTCAACTGCGGATACAATAAATGCTGCTGAAAGCTCGTTTTCTACAGACTTGATAAAGTTAAGTTCGTCACCGCTTGCAGTAAGAGTAATCTTAGCTTCTAAGGAAGATTTAATAAGCTTATCCTTTACCGCAACCTCAAGCTGTTTCTTAACAATGTCACGAAGGTCGTGAATTTTGTCCCAATCAGAAATAAAGTTATCATCAAGAGAAAGCTCGATAGCCTGTGGCATTTCATTAAAGAGAATGCACTCAGGGTCAGAATCTGAGCAGTGAGGCATATACTTCCAGATTTCGTCTGAGGTGTATGCAAGAATGGGAGAAATCATTCTTGTCATAGCGTCGAGAATAATATAAATTGTTGTCTGTGCGGCACGACGCTCCTTGGAATCTGCTTTTTCAGTGTAAAGTCTGTCTTTAAGAACATCAAGGTAGAAGTTAGACATATCAACAACACAGAAGTTATGAATGCTGTGGTAAACCTGATGGAACTCGTAAGCATCATAACCGGCTTTAACCTTAACCATAAGCTCATTGAGTTTATTGATTGCCCACTTATCAATAGGCATAAGCTCTGAAATTGCAACTGCATCAGTATCGGGGTTAAAGTCTGAGATATTACCCAAGATATATCTTGCGGTGTTTCTGATTTTTCTGTAAGCCTCAGAAAGCTGCTTTAAAATATCCTTTGAAATTCTGATGTCTGCATGATAGTCGGAAGATGCAACCCAAAGACGGAGAACATCTGCACCGTACTGGTCTACAACCTCTTGAGGGTCAATACCATTGCCCAAAGATTTACTCATCTTTCTGCCTTCGCCGTCAACAACCCAGCCATGAGTAAGAACAGCTTTATAAGGTGCCTGACCGAAAGCGGCAACAGATGTGAGAAGTGACGACTGGAACCAGCCTCTGTACTGGTCTGCACCCTCAAGATAAAGGTCGGCAGGCCAATTAAGGTAATCTCTTGCCTTACAAACTGCGGCATGAGTTACACCGCTGTCAAACCAAACATCCATAATGTCACGCTCTTTTTCAAAGTGAG
>JAUNEH010000082.1:0-5914 GCA_030525665.1 Ruminococcus sp. | reverse complement strand
GTTAAATCCGCAGGAGCTGTTGCCTTTGGTGCAGTTTTCTTAAAATCAACACCGCCCCAGATTGCAACTGCCAATCCGATTACACCGATAAATAATAAGCCAATGTACCATAATACGGGGTTACTTTCGGCATTAAGGGACTTAAAAATCAATGAAAAAGGATTTTTAGCACCCTGATAGTGAAAAAACAACAAAATTTGGGTGAAAATAAGAATATATCCGACAGAAAGTCTTTTTATACCTTTTCTTGTCATCCTGTTCCCTCCTAAGTTTAATATCCGCAAACATTGCGGTTAATATAATTTACCATAGAAAGCAAAAGTTTGTCAATAAGGGGAATCCCCCAAAGGTTTTCGGAGGTTAATATGAATAACTTAAACCTTACCGTTGTTATGGCGGTAACAAACGAAGAAAATTTAGAAGAATCCGTGAGTTCTTACTTAAATGCCAAAGCAGCCTTTAGCAGTGTAAGAATACTTATGGCTGACTGTATCGGCAGTGAA
This sequence comes from Ruminococcus sp., assembly GCA_030525665.1. Taxonomy (GTDB): domain Bacteria; phylum Bacillota; class Clostridia; order Oscillospirales; family Acutalibacteraceae; genus Ruminococcoides. Next base: position 5,411 of record JAUNEH010000082.1, on the reverse strand, counting down.
GAGTCAGCACGAGCAGTAAATAAGGCTATATCGGAAAATCCCGATGCTGTATCCTTGCTTGAATGTGATAATCTTCCTGCCAGAAGCGAGGTTTACAGCAAAGGCTTAAGCTTACTTTCTGACGGCTACGTATGCTTTACCGAATCTGCCGTAACCCTCACAGATAACGCAATAAGCTTTATCGCTCAGGCAACAGAAAGCTATCCTTGCTCTACTGTTGAAATTTCAGTTAAAACATGCAACAAAAACGGTAAATTCATAGGCTATTCAAAGCTTGACGGTCTTTCGGATTTTTGCGACCTTAACGAATTTCCTTACAATGCCGCCTTGGCTATTTACGGCTATTTCTTTAAGGCAACCGATGTTAAAGACCTTGAGTTTGACCTTTCCATAGGCGAAGAGGCTTTAAAGAAATTTATTCTTGAAGCTCTTATTAAAAATGTCAATATCAGCTATTCAAACAAAGCGTGGTGCGAAAGCACCCGTGCTCTGGAAAATGACAGCGTGCTTTTTGACGGTCAGTACGATAAGGCGTATTATACCGACAGCATAAGGAAATTTATGATTCCCTTTATGGAAAAGCTTATTGACGAAAAAGGTTCTGTTCCCTCTTTTGTACAGTACGCTTTCTGTAAACTGATTTTTGCAAAATTTGCCAACAATTATTACGAAAATAACAAAGGCGTTTTAAGTGAAGAGGAAGTTTACGAATTTTATGATGCTGTATGCGACGCTTTAAAATATATAGATAACACTATTTATACAGCCTCGGCAATCAGATGCAAGTACATCAACCGTTCGCTTTGGATGAAGATTCTTAAGGATAAAACAGAGCGTGCAAATGAAAATCACCATCTTGAGCTGGACGAGGAAGGAAACATCCAGTTTGCAGTCGAGGGCAAGGAAAGTGCACATATCTCTACGCTTAACAGTGTTGCACTGATAATCAACAACATAAACTATGCCGACGGCAAATTAGAGTTGGATGCCGAGTTTACCGGCAAGGACTTTATTGCTACCGAGGACATAGAGCTTTACGCAAACTTTGACGGCAAAAAGGTAAAGCTTACCGAGTACGCTATTTATCCTTTGCTTAAATGCTTCGGTATGAGCTACTCTAAAAAGTATAACGTTCATTTCTTTATTCCCGTAACAGAATCTTTAGAAAAAATCAGCTTCACCTACGTTATTGACGGCGAAGAAGAAGCTCTGTCGTTGCAGTTTGCCAAAGCTTTTTCCAGAATACGTTTGCGTTTTGGCAAGGCTTACTGGAAGTTTAACAAAGATAAGGCATTGGAATGCAAAAACGGAGTATACTTAAGAGTATTTAAATGTAAAGGAATCAAAAGATTCTTCCGAGAAATTGCTCTGATGGCTTCTCAGCTTATTAACACAAAGCCTTTCTCGAATGCTGTAAGACGTGTAATTTTAAGAAGCCTTTACTGGCTTACCCGCCCCTACTTCAGAGGCAAGCGAATTTGGCTTACCTTTGATAAGCTTTACAAAGGCGGAGATAACGGCGAATATTTCTTCAAATACGCAAACACAGTTAAGGACGACGTACAGGTTTACTATATAATCGACAAGGACTCCCCCGACTGCAAGCGACTTTTAGAGTACGACAAAAAACACGTACTTATTCACAACTCCTTAAAATGCAAGCTCTTTGCACTTAACGCTGAGGCTGTTGCGGCTACACACGCATCTGTTATGCAGTACTGCGGTATTCCCAAGTACCTTGTGCCCAATGTGCTTGACCTTTTCAAGGCAAAGATTATCTGCATTCAGCATGGCTTGACCGTTCAGCAGTTAGGTCAGTATCAAAACCGACTTTACGACAACACAACCCTTTACTGCTTAGCCTCGAAGTACGAAAAGAAAAACCTTATGCACCCCATTTACGGCTACGAGGAAAGCATGCTTAAGCTTAATGGCTTGGCACGTTATGACGGACTTAAGAACAACGACAAGAAGTTTATTCTTATTACTCCTACCTGGAGACGTAATATCGTTACTCTGGGTATTGCATACAAGGTTAAGCCCTACAACGAGCACTTTAAGTACACCGAGTATTTCAGACTTTACAACACACTTATTAATGACAAAAAGCTTATTGAATGTGCAAAGAAAAACGGCTACGGCATTACCTATCTTCTGCACCCGGCTATGAGTCCTCAGCTTGAAGACTTTACGCAAAACGGCTTTGTTGAGATTGTGCCTGCCGCAGGCGATATGAGCTATGAAAAGATTTTAACCGAAGCAAGCCTTATGGTTACCGACTATTCAGGTGTTCAGTTTGACTTTGCATATATGAGAAAGCCTATTGTTTACTACCATCCTGACACCTTGCCTCCTCACTACGAGTCCGGCGGCATAGATTATCCTACCCAAGGCTTCGGACCCATTATCACAAACCACGAAGATGTAGTTAATGAGATTTGCAAGTATATGGAAAACTCCTGCAAAACCGAGCCTGAGTATATTGACAGAGCAAACGATTTCTTCGAATATGACGACTTTAATAACAGCAAACGAATTTATGAGGAAATCTACAATAGCCTTAAATAAGCCGTTAGCCACAAGGTAGCCCCTTGATGGCGATTCGCCTGCGGATAGGTTACCTTTAAAGAAAACCTACCATCAACGGCGGAATATAATAAATTTATAATATTAAACGAATAAGGAGCTGACCGTAAAAGTCAGCTCCTATTTTTTATTGTTCTATATCATTTTCTATGGTCTGAGGATTATTAATTGCGGCTTTCTCTGCCTTTTTCTGCTTAAAGAAATTAAAAACGTTTCCTGCTATACCCAACAAGCTGAACAAATAGGCAAAGCCGAGGTCACTAAGAAAAGGCCTCATAATGTCGGGTTCAGCAAGAAAATCAGGTGTTGCAACAAAAGCATCCATAAAAGTAATACCTAAGTCCTTAAACTCTGAAAAAATAATAAATGCAACAGAAATATACTGAGCAACAAATATCATTACTACTGTAATAACTATAGCGGTAATCATACTTGCGACAGTGATTTTCTTAGCGGTTTTGGTAAACACCCCATAACCGAAACGAGCCAATATAAACATAATCCAACCGGAAATACCCGATATAAAATTAAGCTGATAAAAGCCGAAATACACAGCTACACCGCCTAAAGAAAACAGAAAAGCACCTAAGATACCTAAAAAATAGTTTTCTTTAGGTTTAATTTCAGGGCCGCCTGCACCGCCGTTATAAACAGGCTGTGTCTGCGGAATATTTTCATAAGGTTGATTGCTAAAATTATTTTCGTTTTCCATGGTAAGCTTCCTTTCTGTTAATCACTTCGAGCAAATTTTACCACGTTAGACATTTATTGTCAATCCCTTATTGTAAGCTCTCCCATGCTTCGTAAGCTTCTTCCTGTTGTTTTTGCAGATTATTTAAAATCTCGGTAAGCTCAACTAATTTTTCATAGTCACTTATGACTTCTTCGCTCCCGAGCTTTGCTTCAGTCTCAGCGATTTTTACGTCAAGCTCTTCGATAAGCTCCTCGGCTTTTCTAATAGCCGTCTGGCGTTTACGTTCTTTTGACTGTTCTTCTTTTCTAAGCTTATAGTCATTAACCTTAGGCTTTTCTTCGGCTTTAGCTTCTGCAAAAGAAGCTGAGGCTTCCTTCTGTTTTTCGGCGTAATAATCGTAGTTACCTAAGTATTCTCTTACTCCGTCCTCTTTAAGCTCCAAAATTCGGGTAGCAAGCTTATTTATAAAGTAACGGTCGTGGCTGATTATAAGCATTGTGCCGTCATAATTTAAAAGAGTATCCTCCAAAGCTTCGCGGGAGGCTGTGTCCAGATGGTTAGTAGGCTCGTCCAGAAGCAAGAAATTTGACCCTGCAAGAACTAATTTTAACAGTGCAACTCTCGCCCTTTCTCCGCCCGAAAGAGTAGAAATTTTCTTTAACGCGTTATCACCTTTTAATAGAAAACGCCCTAAAACCGTTCTTATCTGAGTAGTGCTCATATGAGGAAAAGCATCACTGATTTCCTCTACAGGAGTGTTGTCGATATTAAGGTCTGCCTGCATCTGGTCAAAATAACCCATATCAACCCTTGCACCGAAGGAAAGCTCATCAAAATTCCCTTCATATTTCTTTGTAAGAATATTGAAAAGTGTTGTTTTACCTGTACCGTTACCGCCTAAGATAAACACCCTTTCGCCCTTGCGAATGTGCATATCTATGTTTTTAAAAAGCACGTTACCGCCAAAGGCTTTGCTCATATTCTTTACAATAAGCACATCGTTGCCGCTTTCACGCTTAGGCTCAAGCTTAAAGCTGAGGGTTTCTTCCTCTCCATCGGGAGGCGTAAGCTGAGCTTTAATGCGGTCTGCTTCTTTCTGCTTACTGGCGGCAGTGATAAAGTTATGCTCTCTGCCCCACCGCTTTTGCTGTTCAACTATGCCTTCGATTCGCTTGATTTCTCTGCTGTCGTTTATAAACTTACGGCGAATTGCCTCTTGTTCACGCTGTTTTTTCTCAATAAAGGCTGTGTAGTTACCTGTGTAGACTGTTGCCTTTTTATTGGCAAGCTCAATGGTTTTGTTGGTAACCGCATCTAAAAAATATCTGTCGTGGCTGACAATAAGAGCAGTACCCGAAAAATCCTTTATATACTGCTCAAGCCAGCGGACAGAGGTAATGTCGAGATGGTTTGTAGGTTCGTCTAAAAGCAAAATATCCGCACCGCTTAAAAGGAGCCTTGCCAAAGAAAGCTTACTTGCCTGACCGCCTGAAAGAGTACCGCTTTTGCGGCTCATATCCTCTTCAGTAAAACCTAAACCTAAAAGTGCAGCTTTCGCTCTGCTTTTGTAGGTTAAGCCACCTTGTCGCTCAAACTGCTCTAACAGTGCAGTTTGCTCGGCTATAAGGGTGTCTAAATTATCGCCTTTTTCTATTTCATGATTTAAAAAATCAAGACGGATTTCCATTTCTTTAAGGTGGTCAAAAACCGACAAAAGCTCTTCGTACACACTTCTTTCGGGATGCTCCAGCACATGCTGATGCATATAGCCCACTTTTGCTTCCTTTGCGGTAAAGACATCGCCTGTTGTGGGGCTCAGCTCGCCACTGAGGACTTTTAAGAGAGTTGTCTTGCCTGTGCCGTTGGAGCCGATAAATCCAACTTTGTCGCGTTTTTCAATATCAAAACTTACATTCTCAAAAAGCACGCGCTCAATAAAGGTAACAGAAACATCTCTTACGCTGAGTATAGCCAAAATTTTCGCCTCCCATAAAAATTTACCGATAAAGTATATCACAAACCAAAGATTTTGTAAACACGGCAAACCTCACCTTTTGACAAGACTAAAAATCAATTTATTCGTTCGAAAACCCAATACACATCAAGATTAGGAGCACCATTATATTTGACT
>JAUNEH010000023.1:20527-22099 GCA_030525665.1 Ruminococcus sp. | reverse complement strand
ATAGTAGGATGTAAAAAGTCCTGCTACTACGCAAAGCACAGAAACGATTACCGAAGAAACCACAACTGTTTTAAAGCGTTTGCAAAGCCTCATTGACGTAAGTGCAGGAAAAATTATAAGAGCAGAAATAAGCAAGGTGCCAAGCATACGCATTCCTACAACCACAGTTACCGCAGTTAGCACAGAAACAGTTACGTTATAAATCGAGGTACGTATACCTGTTGCACGTGCAAAGCCTTCGTCAAAGGTTACGGCAAAAATCTTGTTGTAAAAAAGTATATATACACATAACACAAAGGCTGTAAGCAATGCACTTATAATTATGTCGTCCTTCCCTACTGCCAGAATACTGCCAAACATATACTGATTAAGGTCGATGTTGGTGCCGTTAATACTTGCCACAAACACGCCTACCGCAAGTGCAGAGCTTGAAATAAGCCCTATAGCCGCATCGGCATTGACTTTTCCCTTTTCGGTAATTCTTAAAAGCAGATATGCGGCTACAACCACAATCGGTAAAGCAATATATAAGGGCGTAGACAGATTAAGCACCGCCGCTACGGAAAGTGCACCGAAGCCTACGTGAGACAGTCCGTCGCCAATCATAGAGTAACGCTTAAGCACAAGCACAACACCTAAAAGTGCACAACACACTGCTATCAGCACCCCTACAACAAAAGCATTAACCATAAAGGAGTAGTTAAAGATATCTGTCATTTTAGCTTACCCCCTTAGCATTATGCGTGCAACTGTCACAAGGACAGCCTTCAAGCATTAAGCCTTTGCCTATATTAGAGTGAAGGTACTGATGAGTGGTGCCGAAAAAGCTTTCTTCCTTACCAAGATAAAGAATATGCGAGCTCATTCGCATAGCACCCGTTACATCATGGGAAACCATAATAACGGTAACTCCTTCTTTGTTAAGCTCGCTCAGAAGGCTGTAAAAATCGGCGGTAGCAATGGGGTCAAGCCCTGTTGTCGGCTCGTCAAGCAGAATAAGCTTGCTTGTAGCACACAGAGCACGACACAAAAGCACCCTTTGCTGTTGACCGCCCGAAAGCTCTGAAAACGTTGCATTTTTAAGCTTTGTAATACCTACACGCTCCATTAAAGCAGCGGCTTCTGTCTTTTGTTGTTTTGAATAAAAAACACCAAAACGCTTTGAGTTTAAAAAGCCTGACATCACAATTTCTCCCACCGAAGCGGGAAAATCCTTGCTTACTAAGGTTTTCTGGCTAAGATACCCTATATGGCTTTGGCTGACACCCTCAGAGAGCTCTATAGAACCCGAAAGCTTGCCGATAAGACCTAATATTCCCTTTACAAGGGTAGTCTTACCTGTACCGTTTTCACCTATTATGCTTAGAAAATCGCCCTGATTAACTGTAAATGAAATATTGTTGACTATTTTTTTACCCTCATATCCGAGGGATAAGCCTTGTACGTTTAAAAGCGACAAAATACGTCACCTCTCTAATCAAGAAATCGGGCGGTTACTGCCGCCCGAAGTCATAGTTTATTTTTCAAAAAGCTTGCCGCAAGCACAGAATGTAAAAATTGATGAGAAAATCA
>JAUNEH010000023.1:0-20517 GCA_030525665.1 Ruminococcus sp. | reverse complement strand
AGTTACACATGCAGGGAAGCAATAAAACGTAAGCAGAGTTGCATCAAGAAAAAGTGCCGCAATAAATGCCACAAACAGGATCACAAGAATAATAAAGAGGAAAAGAATTATTCTTCTGAAGCCTCTTGCGGATGGACTTTTAACTTCGGCTTTGTTCTTTTTACGTGAAGAGCTGTTTAAAAAATCGAAGTGAACAACAGAGCACATAAGAGAAATGCATACTGCAAGTAAAATTACAGAAAAAACATAACCACACAGAGGAGCTCTGAAGATTACACAAATAAAAAACGAAGTAAGTGCTGAAACACAGGCTGAAAGCGAAGTTACAAGACCTGCCTTAAAGCCGTTTTTCTTGCGAAATCTAATACCAAAATAAAGAGTAATTAAAGCACATACAAGAATTACAGTGATAATTGCCTTAAGATAAAAAGCAAAACCTAAGTTGCCGTCACGAAAAGCAGAGTAAGTGTCGCCGCCTAAAATTACAAGTAGCAAAGCACCGATTACACAAATAGCAAACGCCGCCATCAAGGCAAGCTTGAAAAGCTTAGCAAAGTCAAAAGATTTAGTCATTATTTTTACCTCCGTAGCAAGAAGGTTTGCTTAACGCCTTAAAGCCGATAAGGCTTCTGAGCATAAGTTCAGGGAAAAGATAACCCATAAAGAAATTAACAACTGCGCCAAAGAAAAGAACAAAGCAGAAGTTATAAATACTGCTTACGGCAAAGCCGCCGAAAAGAGCAGTAACAAGACCGGCGGAGCCAAACATAAGCATGCCCATAAGACCTACAATAATAAGCACAACGTTAATGTCAAAGATATTCTTGCGGCTGGACTTTATCGCCTCTTCTGCCGAAGCTCGTACTGTCATACCGTTGTCTAGGTTTTCTTTAAGTGTATGAGCCATAAGAGAAACAGAAATTACAGAAAGCACTACGCAAAGTGCCAGTGCACAAGCACCCGAAATATCCATAAGGAAGGTTCTTCCGGGAATACAGAATCCGGAAATAATTGCAACAAGCACAGCTACCTGACCTACAACAGATACAAGTGCAATACCGCCAAATACACGGTAACGTAAAATCATAAGCACTGTAATCAGTGCTGTTGCGGCAATGCCGACAATAAGGAAAATATCGGAAACACAGTAGCCTGCAACAGGGTCAACAAACTCTACGGAAGAAATGCTCATATCGTAAGGCAAAACACCTGCAGAAATAATCGAGGAATAAAGCTTTGCCTTGCTTTCGGTCATTGCTACGCCCGAAACAGAAAGCTGACCGTCAGTCATTTCCTCAGAAACTGTGGGATTAGCTATCATAAGGTCGTCAAGCCAAACAGAGATAACCTGATTATAATACTGACCTGTCATTGAATTTGTCATGGTATAAAGGGCATCAGCACCCTGAGCGTCGAAGGCGATATTTACATAATGATACTTTTCATTGCCCTCGGGAGCATAAGAAAAATAAGAAGCAGAAGCAACTGTTTCGCTATCAAGAAGAATCGACTTAGCGGTATCGCCAAAAGGTGTAACAAATGAACCTGAATTTGATTCGTCAAGAACCATTTCGGTATACTCGTCAGAAGGACGTACAGTAACGTAGCCTTTGCTTGCAATAAGCTTTGCAAAGCCCTTTGAAGAATAGTCACAGTCTATAGTCTGCGGAACCGTTACTACAATTTCGTCGGTATCATCTAAAAAGTACACCTCGTAATCATTAAGGCCGAAGTTAGCAAGTCGGTTTCTGATAACTTTAGTGTTAGCCTTAAGAGCCTTTGCATCCATTTCATCGTCGGTTGCATTTTTAAGCACAAGCTTAGTTGCACCTGTTGTGTCTATACCCCAGTCAATATCACCGAAGCCCTTGATTACTGTGTGTTTGTTGTCACCAACGTAATAGCTAATGCCGAAAAGTGACAGAAAAGAAAACAGAAGTATAAGGATAGCGATGATAAAGGATACGGGTTTTGCAATCCTTTTCATTTTACTGTACCTCCGTACAAAAAATAACTCTGTTACATTCAGAGACATAACAGAGTTATTATAAGTTTATTTTATTAAAAAGTCAATTAAAAGATAGAATTATAAGGGTTTTTCAGCCAATTTTCAGATAAAACAATGATTTTATCCTAATTTTGATAAAAGCTCCTCTACTGCGGCAAGTCGTGCACATACACAGAAAACATCCATTGCAACCTCAAGTTCAGAAGCAGGAGGGAAAGTAGGAGCAATACGGATGTTAGAGTCTTTGGGGTCATTGCCGTAAGGATAGGTTGCACCTGCAGAAGTAAGCACCAAGCCAGCGTTTTTGCACATTCTTACAACCTTTGAAGCTGTATTATCCATAACGTCAATGCTTACAAAGTAACCGCCGTTAGGCTTACACCACTTTGCAAAACCTTTATCAGCAAGTTTTGCGTCAAGCTTTTTAAGCACCATATCAAAACGAGGCTTAAGGATTTCCTTATGCTTCTGCATATGAGCCTTAACACCATCTACATCCTTAAAGAAAAGCATATGACGGAGCATATTTATTTTATCAAAACCTATAGTCTGGCTCTGGTAACGGCGATGGATAACCTCCATAGTCTTCTCACCTGCAGCCATTGCGGCTACACCTGAGCCCGGGAATGTAATTTTAGAAGTAGAGCAGAAAATAATGGGAAGCTCGGTATTGCCTGTTTTACGGCACTCATCCATAAGGCTTATTAAAACATCGCCCTCGTCGGCAATATCATGAACGCAGTAAGCGTCATCCCAGATAATGCGGAAGTCCTTTGCCTTAGGCTTTAAAGCGGCAAAACGCTTAACGGTTTCATCAGAATAGGTATAACCCTGAGGATTAGAATATTTAGGTACACACCAAATGCCCTTAATAGTATCATCAGCCTCTACCAAAGACTCGACCATATCCATATCAGGACCTGTTTCACTCATAGGAACAGGAATCATTTCGAAACCGAAGTACTCGGTAATGCCGAAATGTCTGTCGTAACCGGGTACAGGGCACAGGAATTTTCTCTTCTCCACTAAAAGCCAAGGCTTTGCACCCTCACAGACAGGAGTATACATAAAGGTAGCAATAGTATCAAACATCATATTAAGGCTGGAGTTTCCGCCAACCATAACCTCATCAGGCTTTACCTGCATAAGCTTAGCGAAAAGCTCGCGGCAGGAAGGAAGGCCCTCAAGTAAACCATAGTTACGACAGTCAAGACCTGTTTTGCTTTTACAGTCATGCTCTGAGTTTACGATATCAAGCATATGGACGGAAATGTCAAGCTGTTCGGCACAAGGCTTACCGCGGGACATATCAAGCCTAAGACCCATATCGAGAAATTTTTTATAGGCAGCCTTTAAGCTTGCCTGCTCATTAAGGAGCTGTTCTTTGGAATATTCTGAATAATACATTATTGCTCACTCTCCATTGCCAATAATTCATTTTAAAGACGATAACTTGTTTATAGTACACGATTTTGCAAGATTTGTCAACAAATCCTGCAAAATTTCTTAAAAAACAACCCGCCAAAAACAGCGGGTTGTGAAAAGTTAATAATATTTGTAATATCCGTAGTAGCCTTTGTAGTGCTTTTTCTCATGAACTGCACAGCCTACCTTAAGGAAGCCAAGAATCTTGCTGTCTGCAAGCTTGATGCTCTGGATAGTTTTTTCAATGTCACCGTGTGTAGTAACCTTTTCTCTGACAACAACCACATAACCGCCGATATAATCCTTCAAAAGAAGTGTATCGGTAACAACACCAACAGGAGGTGAGTCAATAATAATATATTCATAGTCGTTGCGGATTGTGTTAAGAAGATTATCGAAGCTTGCGGAAGCTAAAAGCTCAGAGGGATTAGGGGGAATCGAACCGGAGGTAAGAACATCAAGACAAGGAAGCACATCTGTGTGCACAGCCTCTTTGAAAGTTTTGAACTTACCTACTACCTCTGAAAGACCTACGGTATTATCAAGCTTTAAAAGGTTATGAACGTTGGGACGACGAAGGTCGCAGTCAATAAGAAGCACCTTTTTGCCCATTTTTGAAAAGGAAATTGCAAGGTTAGAGGTTGCGGTAGACTTACCCTCGCCTTTTGACCAGCTTGTAACAACGGCAATGTTGTTTTCGGCGGCTGAAAGAGAGAAAACAAGGTTTGTTCTGGCGATTTTGTAACCTTCGACAATTGCAAATTTGCTATCGTTACTGATAACGTTTTTAGACTTGTCTATGTACTTAATCCTTTTATTTTTAACACCTAATTTTTTCATTTCTTCTTGGCACCGCCTTCCGAATCAAAGTCGACGATTTCTGCAAATACAGGAATATCGTAGATTTTGTAAAGGTCATCACTGGGCTTGATGGTTGTATCGATAACCTCAATGATAATTGAAATAAGAATTGAAATAATTAAGCCGGCAATAAGACCAAACATAGCATAACGTGTTGCATTAGGATAAGTATGCGACGAGGAAGCAACAGCAGGGTCGCCGAAAGGCTTAGCTGTACCGCCGTTATAGTTTTCCTCAACAACCGAAGGAGCAATGTTACGAATTGCGTTAGCTGTGTCTGCACACACCTGACTGTCAGCACCGGTTATGGTTATACGCATAAAGTTGGATTCCTGTACCTGAGTAATTGACATAGAATAACCTGCGGGCTTAATAGCCTTGATTTCACTTGCGTTTGGAAACATAACAGTGATATTTTCAGCAAGATTCTGAGCCGAAGTGATGCTGTTATAAGAAATTCTGCCGTCTTCGTCTGTCTCGCCCTCTACAACGGTAGTTGTATTATTGGTCATAATACAAATCATGGTGCTTGCAGAATAGCTTTTCTGAATAAAATTATCAGCATAAATATAAGCACCGAGAGCAAGAACAACAGATACAACGATAATTAGCTTAATATGTGTTAGAATCATTTTAAGTATATCGTTAATAGTGATATCTCTCACTGTACCAACTCCTTTTGCATAATAGCATTATTTAAAAGCTGACTGCTATACACCAATTTTATTGGTGTATAGTAGTCATAATAAGATACAAATATTAACCGAGGATGCTGAGGAGCACACCAGCAGCAACTGCAGAACCGATTACACCTGCAACGTTGGGACCCATAGCGTGCATAAGAAGGAAGTTTGCGGGATTTTCCTGCTGACCAACCTTGTTGGCAACACGCGCTGCCATAGGAACAGCGGATACACCAGCAGAGCCGATAAGGGGATTAACCTTACCCTTGGTAACAACATACATAAGCTTACCAAAGAGAATACCGCAGGCTGTACCAATAGCAAACGCAACAAGACCTAAAAGAATAATCTTAAGGGTATCCCACTTTAAGAAAGTAGCACCTGTAGCGGTAGCACCAACAGTAACACCTAAGAAAATTGTAACTATATTCATAAGCTCGTTCTGAGCTGTCTTGAAGATACGGTCAACAACGCCGCTTTCCTTGAAGAGGTTACCCAGCATAAGCATACCTACAAGGGGAGCCGCACTGGGAAGAAGAAGTGCACAAACGATTGTTACGATAATTGGGAATAAAATTTTCTCAAGCTTAGAAACAGGGCGTGACATTGTCATAACAACAGAACGCTCTTTCTTAGTAGTAAGAGCCTTCATAATAGGAGGCTGAATAATAGGAACCAAAGCCATATAAGAGTAAGCCGCAACAGCAATGGGGCCTAAAAGCTCGGGAGCCAAAATACTAGTTACATAAATTGCTGTGGGGCCGTCAGCACCGCCGATGATACCTATAGCACCGGCCTCATTGGGAGCAAAGCCTAAAAGAGATGCACCGATAAAGGTAATGAAAATACCAATCTGAGCAGCGGCACCTAAGATAAGGCTCTTGGGGTTAGAGATAAGAGGACCGAAGTCGGTCATAGCACCGATACCAAGGAAAATAAGAGGAGGATAGATACCTAACTTAACACCCTGATAAAGATAGTAGAAAAGGCCGCCGTTGGTGGGAACATTGTAATATTCAACACCATTCTGAATAGTCACGGCGTAATTTGCCGCTTCTCCGCCATGCGAAGCAATATACTGCTGAACCTCAACAAGCTCAGTAGTAGGAGCCGCCATAATCGCAGGAAAAAGATTTACAAGAAGCATTCCGAATGCGATTGGTAAAAGGAGCAAAGGCTCGTACTGCTTTTTAATAGCCAAGAACAAAAGGAAACAGGCAACGCCTATCATAACATAGTTCTGCCAAACTAACGAGGTAAGACCTGAATCGTTAAAAAGTCCAATAATAGAATCTAAGAAACCCTGAACCAAATTCATTTCCAATCCCCCATTCTGAAGGGCTGAACGCTTTCGTTAATACCTGCGTTTGACCATTCGCTTCTATTAGTTCTTTTACGGATACCCGTAACACGAACGTTGCTTGTACCCATGCAGGCAACTGCAGCGGCTGTAATAACAGCAATAAGCTCGTCGGTTAAACCCTGAGGCTGAGCTACTGCCATAACGCCGTTATTGTTAATAACAGCCGACTTAGCTACATTACCATCATTGTTTTTAGGAGCCTTAGGGGCACGATTCTGAGCCTTATAAACTATAGTGGAATACAGCTTAATAAGACCAATAAGCATAAGAAGCACTGCGAAAACAACAACGACACCTGTTACAAGAACAACCAGTGCCTGTGCATCAAGTGCTGCTTTTTGAGGAATAAGCATAGTAACCTCCAAGAAATATTTTTATACCCATACATTATATAATCTTTCAAAAAATATTTCTATAGAATTTGCAAAAATGTTTATAAAATATGAATTTTGCATTTATTTGTCGTAAACAAGAGCAAAAAAACTCCTCTTGTAGTATTCCAAGAGGAGTAAAACATTAATTATAAAATTATACAGATAAGACCGTTACAGCCGTCATTAATGATTTTTTCTACAGTTTCGGCAAGTTTTTTACGAGCGTCCTGCGGCATTCGGTAAAGCTTGTTGTTAAGCCCTTCGCTGACAAGCTCGTGCACAGATTTACCGAATATATCGGACTGCCAGATTTTAACGGGGTCTTCTTCAAATTCCGATAAAAGGAATTTTACAAGCTCTTCCGACTGTTGCTCAGAACCAACAATAGGCGTTACCTCGGCGGCGGTTTCGACCCGCATAAGGTGAACAGAGGGTGCAGTAGCCTTAAGCTTTACGCCATATTTGCCGCTTTGCTTAATAATTTTAGGCTCTTCTAAAGACAGCTCCTCCATTGTAGGCATTACAATACCATAGCCCGACTCCAAAACCTCGTCGTAAGCTTTCGCAATTCGCTCGTATTTTTCCTGCTTTGCACTCATTTCGGAAAAACGAGCCAAAAGGGCACGCTCGTCTGGCAGGTCGAGCCCTGTCTGCTCTGAAAGCACCTTGAAGAAAAGCTTTGTGCTGATACCGATTTTTAGCTTTGCCTCTCCCCTGCCAAGGTCAAGCGACATAAGCTCAGTTGACGAAATATATTCGTTTTTAAGTAAAATCTCGGAAATATCCTGTACTTGTCGGATTTTCTCAATTTTTCCTGCTGATTCTTTGATAGCGGTAAAAACCGACTGCTTTATGGGGTGGTCATGTTCAAGGGAAACCACCCAGCTTGGAATATCCACCTTGATTTCCCGAATTGGAAACTCAAAAAGTATCTGTGCTAAGATACGCTTAATTTCGTTTTCGTCAAGCTCGGCACAAGAGGTAGGAATTACAGGCACCTGATACTCAGCAGACATCTCGCCTGCAAGAGCAACTGCAGAAGGGTCTGAGGGATCAACTGTATTAAGAAGTATAATAAAAGGCTTTGAAAGCTCCTTAAGCTCGTCAATCACACGTCTTTCGGCGTCAAGATACTCGCTTCGGTTTATGTCAGTAACCGAACCATCGGTGGTAATTACAAGCCCAATGGTACTGTGGTCTTCGATAACCTTGCGTGTTCCGAATTCGGCGGCTTTATCAAATGGCACCTCGGTATCAAACCAAGGCGTTTTCACCATTCTGGGTATTTCGTCCTCCATATAACCCAATGCATCTTCAACGATGTAACCAACGCAATCGATAAGACGGACCTTAAGGTTTACGTTGTCGGCTAAAGAAATTTCTGCCGCCTGCTCGGGAATAAATTTTGGCTCGGTGGTCATAATTGTTCTGCCGCCTGCGGACTGAGGAAGCTCATCGTGGGCACGCTCACGCTTATATTCGTCGGTAATGTTAGGAATCACCAAGGTGTCCATAAATCGCTTTGTAAAGGTAGATTTTCCCGTTCTGACAGGACCTACCACACCTATATAGATATCGCCGCCTGTACGCTCGCTGATATCTTTGTATATATTTCTCTGTTGCACTTAAGTACCTCCGTTTAATAATTAGGTTTCGGGAAAGTTTTGCCCTCCCTGCTTTTGAAATTTAACTATACCTTAGGAATAAGCAAAAGCATTTTTTCCGCAAGAGATTGTTCTTTCAGGTTATTTTCGATGCAAAGTGCCGCTTTGTCGGTACGGTAGCGTTTGGCAATATCCCATACCTTTTCTCCGCTTTCGGCAAAATAAAGTGTAAGTGCACAGGTATCATCCCCCTGAAGCTTGCCGCAGTCTGTTACGCCGACAACAGCTTGCACACTCTCGATTTTAACAAGCTTTGTAAGAATTGATATTTCGGCTCTAAGCTCATATTGTTATTATCTGTAAGGCGGTAGCTGACGCTTTTTATCATAGAAGAGGTTTCTGCACAACGAGTATAGGTTCCGCTTAAAGGCTCTTCGTTTTCAATCTCAACACTACGTTCGATATAAGTAAGCTCTGATTTTTCATCTAAAGCCAAAATACAGAAGTTTGCTTTTCCGCTAAGCTTTAGTTTGTCGGACACATAAGGCTTAACCGTAACGTTGTCGCAAAAAATATCAATAATACGCGAAATTCCCGACTCGCCAAGATTGAGGGTTGCTTTTGACATTACCGTGGTAACTTTAGGAAGCACAGCACTTTCGAGGGTAACAGGCGAAATTTCAAGCTCGGTGTCGCAAACAGTTGAGTATGCGTCGCTTATATACGTTACCTCAGTTTCCTTTCGGCAAGCTACGCTTGCACAAAGCTTAGCTTCAAGGATAATTACGGGAGCCTCGCTGGTAATATCAGATTTAAGCTTTATATCGTGAGACAAAAGCGAAAGGTCGATTTCGCGTACACTACAGTCATCAACACCTGCACACTCCATATTGTGCACAAAAGGAAACACATAAGTAAACTGCTGGGGAATTTCGTTTTCATATTCTGAAAGGTAAAGCATACAAAGCGTAAGCTCGCCCTTTAAAAGCAACCTGTTGCCGACAGCCGAAACATCTGTAAGCATTGCTTTGACTTCACTGCGTAGCACCGAAGCAACAGGCGACTTTGCACCTGTGGAAATACTTTCGGCAACCGAGAAGACCTCACTTTGTAAAGACACAAGCTCTGATACTTTAGTATTTCTTAAATCTGTCTGAAGCTCGGGACAATTTGGAGGTAAATATAGGTTGCAAGGCTTCTTTTCGGATGCACGGACAAACAGCGTAACTGCCCCATGAATCATAAGTCGACGTGGAGACACCGCCTTGCAGTTAACGTATTCGGTTTTTGCTTTTACAGAGGTAATGAAATCAGCAAGGTCAGAGCTGAGATTAAATGATGATGAAAAAGGCAGGGTTTGCTCTGCACACCTGAGGGTTTTCCTGTCGGCAGAGCAGTAAAGCACCCGCACAAGCGATGCACCCTCGACGGTAAGCTGTCCACCGCCTGATGCCACCGCGTAAATCTCGGGAGTCACAGTACATTTGAAGATTTTTTCAACGTCGGCGCAATAATCAGGCAATGTAAAATCAAGGTCAACGGGCTGTTCTGATGACACCGACAGGGCATCCACAGCAAAATATACAGGCTCGGGTGTTAGTGTAAAATCCATATTTTTCTCTCCTTTGTTCTTATACATCATTTCTATTATTAGAATAGCAGGAATATGAATCTTTACGCAAAAAAGCTATCTATAAATAATAAAGAGAGTTAAACGTTAACTAAATCCATTGAATGTATAAGTAGTACATATACAAACGCCAAGGATTTGCTTGATGTATCAACCACTAAGCAAAAAGAGAGTCGGAAAATTCCGACTCCCTTTTTCATTGTTGTTTTGTATTTACAAAAAATCTCTCTGCCTATAAATACTACTTATGAATATATAATCTTGTCATTTCAGGCTCGCCGTCACCCTGTGCCATACAGTAAAACTCCCAGCCGTAACGCTCGTAAAAGCCTGTGTGGTCGGTAACCAGATACACAGGGCTGATACCCTTGGATTTAAGGTCATCCACTACCATATTAAGTAGCACGCCTGCTATTCCCATTTTACGATAGCTTTCTTCTGTATAGACGGCACAGACATTGGGCGATAGGTCTTTGCGGTCGTGAAAATCATTTTCAATCACACCCATTCCGCCAACAATTTTATCATTGTCTAAGCAAAGATACCACCCAAGCTCGGTATCCCCTTTGAGGTAGCTTTCCATACACTCAAGGTATGCTTCCTTAGGCACACCCCACTTACTATTAAACCAGCTTGCGGCTTTATCCATAAGCTCAGGTTTTTCTCTTAATGTTATAAAACTTAATTTACTCATTTTTATTTTCCTCCAAACTACAGTTCTTTAATTTTGTATAGTAACTTCTCGTAATACCCTCACGAGTAAAGCTGTTTTTCTCGTAATAATGCTGTGCTATTTTATTATCAAGAGCTGTGTCGGTGTCAAATCTTCTGATACCTTTTTCATAAAGAAAAGTCTTTAAAGCATTCATACATTTTGTGCCTATCCCCTTACCTACTATATCGCCGTTGACATAAATCCAGCGAAGATATGCCGTAGTGTCGCTCAGATAATGCACCTCGCAACCGCCAACCTGATTGCTGTCGATTCCAAATTCAATGTACTGATGATTGCCTTTTGACAAACCACCCGCAGAGCAACTCCGCCTTTGGAAAAGTTTTGGTGTAAAACTCGTCCTCATAAACGGCGGTATAAAACGCACTTATTAACCCCCGCCGTTAAAGAAATGTTATTGTTACATATATTTAAAACCAGGCGGAATCGGGTCAAGCGTCACGCTTGAAAATTCAAGTTTATCTAATTGTTCGACATATCAAAATTTGTCTATTTAACTTCAAAATCAGTCCACTCAATTTTATTATACTGCATTACATCGTCAGCTTTCTTCATTCCCAGTTTTTCATAAAAAGGAATAGCGTTCTCGTTAGCAATCAGATAAACTGCTATATCTTTTTCGCCGCCTGCAATTTCGTGAGCAGTTTTCATAAGCTGTCTGCCGATACCCTGTCCCTCATAATCCCTATCAACACCTAAATCTGTCACATAAAGCCAATAGGCAAAATCAGTCAAGCCAAACAGAACACCGACAACCGTTCTGTTTTCATTTCGGGCAACAAGGCTTACAGAAACATTCTTCACCAGTTTTTTGATTCTCTCCTCAAATCTTTCCTTAGGATACTGAGAACCCAAGTCAGTTCTTTTAAGAAAATCTATATATTCTTGTGCTGCTATCCGTTCTTCTTTAATTTGTATTTTATCATTCATAAGAAACCTCCAAAATTCTTATTTATCGGTTTATTTTACTTCTTTTTACATACAACAGATACGCACATATTGCTGTTTTCGATATCAGCAAAAACATCTCCGCCCATGGCTCTTGTTAACTGTCGGCAAATGTAGAGTCCAAGACCGTTGCCTGCTTTTGAGCCTACGTTTGAGCCTCGGTAGAAGCTGTCGAAAATATGCGCAAGCTCGCTTTCGTCAAGTGTACATCCGCTGTTTTTTACAGTAATAATTCGGCAATCCTCTTCGTCAGAAAAGCTTATGGATATACTGTTGCCGTCGCCGTATTTAATGGCGTTTTCCATAATATTCTGCAACACCTCAACAAAGCGGTCACAGTCGCCGTTTATAATACAGTCGCTAAAGTGAGCAATTGAAAAATCAGTATTTTCAAGCTTGTCGCTGTAATAAGATTTTATGCTGTTTATAACTTCGGACAGATAAAACTCGCCGTTTTTGATGTCAAAGGCGATTATATCCTCGGTTTCGTTTCGCATAATTTCCGATACCAGCTTTTCGATTTCATCCGCCTTTGTGTTTATGCTTTCATATACTTCCTGTTGTTTATTTGGATCTTTGTAAATTCCGCTTGAGAGAGCCTTTGAGTAAAGCTTGATTGCAGAAAGAGGCGTCTTTATATCGTGAGAAAGCGAGAGAAGCATTGTCTTTTTCTCTTTTTTAAGCTCAAGCTCGACCCTCTTTGACTCTTCAAGCTTTTCTCTGAGCATATCAAGTCCCCATAGGAATTTGCCGAAGAATCGGTTTTTGCTCTCTTTAAGAGGAATAGTAAGATTGCCTTTAGAAAGCTCGTAAGGAAGGTTTGTAATCTGTGAGAAAGGCTTTATTATATTATGACGGATATAAAAAAGCACAGCAATTACAAAGAGTGAAAACACACCCAAGGCAATATTTGTATAAAGCATTCCGCCCTTGCTTTCGGTTTGTTCGAAATACTCAATGCGATAAAGTGAGCCGTCAATTTCTCTGATTACATACTCATTGTCAGATACAAAGAAATCTTCATTTGTGATTTGCTTGTATACACCTGAAATGGTGCTGTACTTATCTGTATCGGGAATACTTTTCGATTCTTCAATCTCACGGACAACTCGGTTGATTTCTACATTTAAAACACTTGCCGACTCTCTCTCAAATCTTGGGATAAGATTAACAGCGACAAAGGCAATAACAATAACCGCAAGAGCTACGGCTATGGCTTTATTAAAGCTTTTCATCTTAATCCTCCCAGCGGTAGCCCTTACCCCAGACGGTAAGGATGTGAGCAGGATTTTTGGGGTCTGCTTCAATCTTTTCTCTCAGCCATTTGATATGTACTGTGAGGGTCTGTGCTTCGGACTCGCTGTCTATTCCCCAGATTGAGTTAAAAAGCCTGTCTTTGGTCATAGTCTGACCCTTGTTTTCTATTAGCAATTTTAAAAGCTCAAATTCCTTTGCGGTCATTTCAATAGCTTTGTCGCCTTTTGTGACACTTTGGGTTACAAGGTTTAAGGTCAAATCACCCTCAGTTAACTTGTCTTCGGCAAATCTGCGTTTGAAAATACCCTTGATTTTTGCAAGGAGAATGTCAATGTCGTAAGGCTTTTCGATGTAATCATCCGCACCTAAGATAAGACCGTTGAGCTTATCCTCTTTGCCGACACGGGCTGTAAGCATTAGAATAGGAGTATTGCCGCTTTGGCGGATTTTTTCGCAAACGGCAAAACCGTCCATTCCGGGCAAATTTATATCAAGCAGGACAAGCCTTGCCCCGTACTTTTCGTACAGGGGCAAGGCTTTTTCTCCGTTTTCTGCGGTGCTGACGGTGTAACCCTCAGCCCTTAAAAAATCTGTGAGAAGTGTTAAAAGTTCTTTGTTATCTTCAACGATAAGTATATCCATATTAAAAACCCATTTCCATAAGCCAATTATTGAGTGCTCGCTCTCTGTCTCTGAGAGCAGCAGTTACATCAACATTATACTCGCCTTTAATATTACCGTCAACGATGAAGAGAACTCTTGAGCATTTTGCGGCAACCTTTGCATCGTGGGTTACAAGCATAATTGTTGTACCTTCTTGGTTTAATTTTGAAAGCTCTTCCATAACCTCGTCGGAAGATGTGCGGTTTAATGCACCTGTAGGC
This sequence comes from Ruminococcus sp., assembly GCA_030525665.1. GTDB lineage: Bacteria > Bacillota > Clostridia > Oscillospirales > Acutalibacteraceae > Ruminococcoides. The sequence goes on along the minus strand of JAUNEH010000023.1, from coordinate 6,747 downwards.
TCGTCGGCAAAAATAACAGCAGGATTGTTAATCATACTGCGACAGATACAAGCCCTCTGGAGCTGACCGCCTGAAACCTCGTTGATGTCGTTGTTTGCGATTTCTTCTATACCCAGCTTTTTCATAAGCTTTAAAGCTCGCTCGGTAATTTCAGCTCTGCTTTCCTTGGTCTTAGTAGACTTTACGGCAGGCAGGATAATGTTATCGAGAACAGTAAGGTTTTTGAGCATATACATCTGCTGGAAGATAAAACCCATGTCGTCAAGTCTGAGCTTTGCAAGGTCGTTGTCGCCCAATTTTTCGATATTTTTGCCCACAAACTCAACCTCGCCTGCGGTCAATCTGTCCATACCTGAAACTGTGTAGAGCAGTGTGGACTTACCTGAGCCTGAGGGACCCATAATTGCCACCATCTCGCCCTCGTTTACTTTAAAGTTTACATTCTTTAAAACGTTGTTCTGTCTTTTGTTTGTAATATATGTTTTGCAAAGATCTTTAACGTTAAGTACTGTGTTCATAATAATTCTCCTTACTTGATTACTCTATATTGGAAGCGTCCGAAGACTTGATTGTGTTAGTGTAAATGGAAGTGAAAAATGCTGAGATAATTGTTACTGCTACAAGGATAGCAGGGTAAATTAAAAAGATTTCCAAAGGTACGATTTCGTAGCTTACACCCGAAACTGCACCCATCATTCCGAAAATAGGGTCGATTGCAAGATGAGTTACAGGCAAGCACAAAGCCGCGGCAATAAGGGACGCCACAAGTGCTACAATACCAAATCTCAGCGTGTGGTGCCAGATTATGGACTTGTTTGAAAAGCCTATGGCTTTCATAAGAGCGATTTCTGCTTTTTCACTTGAAATAAAGGAACGCTCCATTAAAACTGCAACCAGAATAACAATAAAAAGAACAATAACAAGTGTAAGATTCTTTACGGTTTCCATAGTTTCAGCCGCACCTAATGTATCTCTTGCCATCTCTGCAGAATTTTTTACATCCTCTTCGCCAAAAATATCCTTGAGCTTTTCGATTCTATCGTTAAGCTCATCCTTTGTGAGTTCATCATCAAAATCAATCTGATAACCTAAGGAAGATGTGGACTCAAAGGAAGACACATCAAAATCCTGATGTAATCTGTTAACCTTACCCATCATATTCATAGTCTGATGTAAAGCGGTTACCATGCATTCTTTTTCTACACCATCAACAATCAGTATGATTTCATCGCCGATACCAACGCCAAATTCTTCTGAGGTTATATAGGAAATTGAAATTTCATTTTCGTTTTCAGGTGCAACGCCCTCGCCGTAAACATAATCAGCGGCGTTTGTGTCTGCACTGTGCTGGAAAGAAAGGGTGGTTTTTTCATCCCCGATTATTGCACCAAGGCTGTAAACCTTTTCTTCACGCACTGTGCCGGGCATATCATTTTCGGCAAGAATCTCTTCAATCTCATCCATACTTTTAGGCTCAGAAAGGATGTATGCGTCACTTGCTATACAACCGATAAGTGTAAGAGTATTTTCGCTTTTCAGGGTGTTTGCTGTGTTTGCAAGAACCATTACAAGCATAATAAGGATAGCAAAAACTGCGGTAATTACAGAATACTTTTTAGGTGCACTTACGATGTCGTTAGCGGCAAGGAAAGAACTTGAACCTAACTTGCTTTTTGATAGGTGCATAAGGCTCTTTTTTCTGAATCTCTCCCCTGTTGTGCCGTTTCTTACTGCGTCAATGGGTGTGAGCTTTTTAATCTTACTTGTACTGCTCCAGCAGAAAATCAAGGTAAGACCAACCACTAAGAGTGAGCAAAGCAGACCTACAAAGAGGTTATTTTCGCTTTCAAGATACATTGATTCGCTTACGGACTTAAGCATCATATCTGAGAAAGGAATGCTGAGCACAAAGCCCAGAGCCGAGCCTACCACCGTAATTGCAAAATACTTAATAAGGTAAAGGGTTCGGATAGAGCTATTTTTCATACCGATAGCCTTCATAACGCCGATTTCGCGGAACTCTTCGGCAATTGTAAAACCGATGGTGTGCTTAAGCACCACAAAGGAAACGACAATGAGGAATACGCTGACAACCAGAAGCAAGGCCGCAACAATCATATCCAGAAGGTAGGTGTTTTTCATTGTGTCAACGTTTTCGTTAAGGGTAACTCCCTTAAAATCACCGATAGCTGCCTTGACCTCTGCTATATCGGTTGTATCTATATAATAGATATAACCTGATCTATCTTTTGCCATTTCATCATTATATAAGCATTTAAAATCTTCATCATTCATAATGAATCTTGAGTTACCAAGGAAGTTTGAGCCAAGTAAAGCGTCCTTTGCCTTACCCATATATTCAAGCTCAACCTTGCTTTCGCCTACGGTGATGGTTAGTTTATCGCCAATTTCAATATTATTGCTTGAAGCAAAACCGCTTGTTACATAAACCGTGCCTTTTTCTACCTCTTTTATTACTTCGTTTTTCTGATTGAAGTAATTAAGCTGAGCGTCATCAACAGAGCAATAGAGAGGCGAGTTACCTGCAGTTGCCTTTTTAGTTTCGTCAAAGGTAATGTCCGAACGATTGCCTAACAAAAGCGGTTCATTGCGGCAGCTGCTTACACTGTCGAGGTCTTCAACGGCTTTCTGTAGCCCTGTGTCTTCTGCTGCCATTTCTATAACGAAAAAGTCTGACATACCTGCTTTTTCAAAGAAGAAATCGAGGCCTGTTGTAACCGCTATAATGTTATTAACGCTACTTGCCATAAACATAGCAGAGAGCATAACAAATATAAGCAGAATTACATTCATTGTTTTTTTGTGTTTTAAATCTCGTTTAAGAATGTTTAAATACATTTGTGTGACTCCTTTTCTGTTTTTATATCTTACAGGTCACATTATAAATCTTAAATTATTAAATAATCATTAAATATTATAAAGTACCAGATGAATTTTTTCCAGTAAATAAAATGAATTTATTATTCCTGAAATGTTATATTGATTGAACCAACGCCACCTTTGATTTTCACAAGGCTTTCACCCTTTGTGCCGTTAGCAAAATAAGAAGAATTTTCACCGTCAACGGTGATATTGCCGACACCGTTCTTGATATCAAAGCTATAATCTGCTCTGTTGCCGAGAAGTGTAATATCAGATTCGCCAACACCGAATTTAAGGTTGCTTTCGCCTTTGAGCTGAGCCTTCATATTAAGCTCGCCTACACCTAAATCAAGTGTCAGGTTGTTAAGGCTGCCGCCTTTAATGCTGATTTCGCCTGCACCGCCCTTGATGTTAGCATTTTCAGAGGCTTCAAGACGATAAAACTCTACTCTGCCTGCACCTGTTTTAAGATCTAAAGTATTTGCCGAGAAAGACTCGGCAGTTAATTTGCTTGCTCCCGTCTTAATGCTTGCATTTTCAAAAGTCATACCCTCAGGTATGCACAGCTTAAGAGAAGCACCGTTATAGTTACGGGCGAATCTTGTTTTCTCCACAATCTTTAATACTCCCTCTTCTTCTAAAACTGAAAGGTTCTTCAGATTGCTCTCAACATAAAATTTATCTCCCTGCACAATAACAAAATCAGCGGCGTTAATCTCAACTTGTAAAAAACGAATATCTTTCGTTATGCTGTAGGTTTTTGTGCTTTTCAGAACAGTAGGCTGACTTGCACACCCTACCAGTGTCACAAGAGATAAAACTACCAATGCAATTAAAAAATACTTTAACATAATAATACGCTCCTTTAAAAATTTTCTTTGTTTTTTCTTCAGTGGCTACATTATAAATCTTAAATTATTAAATAATCCTTAAATTTTATTTCGGGTCGTAAAACAAAATTTTGAAACCAAAATTAAAGGCTGATGTTTTCCATTGTGGATTACATCAGCCTTTTGCTTACATAAATATATTTAAGAACTTAAAGAGGCATACCTCTTAATAACAAATTAAACGCTTTTATATTCAAACAAGCGATACATCTTTTTGGAAATTTTTCCGCCATATAGTTTTTTGAATACAAGCTTTTCCATACCCTTCAGCTCGTTTATGAGATTATCGGGAGTCATATCATGCTCTTTGATAAATCTGAAATCATCTGTTTCAAAGATTTCGGGATTATCAGTGCCGTAAACCTCGGTAACACCCACATCGTTAATAGGATTTTTGTATTTCGAGATTTTGGCAGACATTTCAGTGTAGCAGTCCATCATAAGAGAAACGTTATCAAAGTGATTATTAAGAGCAATCATAAGATTTTTTACCTCATGGGATTCAAGGTACATACTCACACCCTCAATAATCACAATGGCAGAGCTTCGCTCTGGTATCTCTGATATCCATTGGGGTTTTCTTGCGTCACCTTCAAGCATTTTGTAGGTTTCTGTTTCAGCGTAATGATGCTTACGCTCGCATATAACCTCGGGAAAGTCCACATCATACCACTTGTGATTATGTGTTCGGACTCTCAGTGCACGGCTGTCCATTCCGCAACCTATGTGAATTATTACTGCATCTTTCATATCACTCATTTTCTCTTTAACCCACAGGTCAAAAACTGAAGACCTCATTCCCATAAAGTATGCAAGCCATTTGGATTTTGATTTACCCTTTAAATTAAAGCCTTCTTTATCCCAGATTTCTTCTGCCTTTTTGTCCTTGAGGATGATTCCTTTTTTGCTGACATAAGCTTTACCATACAAAGGAATATATAAAGTTTTGTTTACGTTATTCATAATATCATTCCTAACAAAAATTAACCCAAGCACAGCCGAAAGCTATACTTGGGTTTTTAAATCTAAGATATTCACTCAATGTATAGCTATTCTCTATACATGAGTCTGGCAATTTAAAACAAGCCAGACAGCTAAAAAACTGCCAGGATGTTGACTTGCTACGATATTTCGCTTGCTACTCCCTCATGGGTTTACTGTATGATACACTAAAAATTTAAACTTGTCAATAATTTTGTCAAATTATTCATTGCCCAACTCAGGCGATCATTCTTGAATTCATTTATCTTAAAAAAACTTGCTCAAATGCACTTAATATCCGACAAACCTTATTATTTAAATTCTCAACAACTGTACTAACCACCCTTAAGCCCTATTTCCAAATTAGTAATATCTTATGTAAATTTATTTAGCATCGAAAATTTCGATACTAAGAATTCAAAATAATGAATTTGCTTTTTTAGGAAAAATTATTGACAACTGAGAAAAACGAGAGTAGAATACACAACAAATTCAATAGTTTTTAGAGGCTGTGACGAAAAACGGTCGAGGATACTCATTTCAGAGAACCGATGTTTGGTGCGAATCGGTATGACACTGCCAAGACCTCTCCCTTCCGAGCCGGAAGCCTGAACTCGTAAGTTTAGTAGGGCGACCCGTGTATGCTACGTCAGTGCATAGAGGTTAGATGACTTCGAATTTTTTCAAAGGCGTCGATGAAGACGGAATCTATAAGTTGTTTTCCCAGAGAGTCGGGGGTGGTGCGATCCCGATATAACACATTAGAATTTCCTATCCCTTCTGAGCCGGAAGCCCCAAAGGTTCAAACACCTAGTAGGCGTTTCCCGTGTTTGCTACGTTAGTGTATAGAAGTTGTTGGACTTCGAAGAGGTGGCGGTTTTTTATATCCGCAATTTGAGTGGTACCGCGAGTGATGTTTGATTTTTCACCCGTCTCAAAGCAAAGTTAAAGCTTTGAGGCGGGTTTATTTTTTGCCTTAAAGCATAAAGTATTTATGTGAAAGGCGGAATAAATATGTTATCTCTTGACAAGGTGTTCAATGCACAAATGGTGCTGAAAAACATTATTCGCGAAACAAAACTGGTAAGAGCCTACGGAATAGCTCCCGACTCTGAGCTTTATTTAAAGCCCGAAAACTTACAGATTACAGGTTCTTTCAAGGTACGAGGCTCTGCTTACAAAATTGCAATGCTATCTGAAGAGGAAAAAGCTAAAGGCGTTATAGCTTGCTCGGCAGGAAACCACGCTCAGGGTGTGGCTTTAGCGGCAACAAAAAACGGCATTAAATCTCTTATCTGCCTACCTGACTCTGCTCCTATATCCAAGATTGAGGCAACAAAAGGTTTTGGTGCTGATGTTTGTCTGGTGGCAGGTTGCTATGACGACGCATATCAGAAAGCTTTGGAGCTTAAAGAAAAAGAGGGCTACACCTTTGTGCATCCCTTTGACGACGAAAACGTTATTGCAGGTCAGGGCACAATCGCCCTTGAAATCTTAAATGACCTTGATAATATCGACGCAATTGTAGTACCTGTAGGCGGTGGCGGTTTGCTTTCGGGAATCGCTTACACAGTAAAGCAGATAAGACCTTCCGTAAAGGTTTACGGAGTACAGGTCAAGGGTGCTCCAAGTATGTATAAGTCCCTTAAGGCAGGCAAAATCGAGTGTCTTAAATCGGTACAGACCATTGCTGACGGAATTGCGGTTAAAGAGCCGGGAGAGAACACCTTTGCAATCGCAAGTGAGTATGTCGACGACGTGGTATTAGTCAGTGACGACGAGGTTGCAAGTGCAATTTTAGCACTTATTGAAAAGCAGAAGATGATTGCAGAGGGTGCAGGTGCTACTGCTGTGGCGGCTGTGATGTTTGATAAACTCCCCTTAAAAGGCAAAAGAGTTGTATGCGTTGTATCCGGCGGAAACATTGACGTTACAAGTCTTTCCCGAGTAATTGACCGTGGACTTTTAAATTCAGGCAGGTCTTCAAGCCTTC
>JAUNEH010000113.1:0-1549 GCA_030525665.1 Ruminococcus sp. | reverse complement strand
TCCCGCATAGTTATCACTACCAGCGAGCTTGCACCTCTTGACCCGCTACCCTTTACAGGAATTTATGCTGTAACTAAATCTGCCCTTGACAAGTACGCATACTCTCTTAGAATGGAGCTACAACTGAAAGGTGTTAGAGTAAGCGTTTTGCGTGCAGGTGCTGTAACGACAAATATGCTTGGAGCATCCACTGATGCACTTGATAAATTCTGCGAAAAAACAAAGCTTTACAAATGCAATGTCGACAGGTTCAAGCAGATAGTGGATAGCGTGGAGGCAAGAAGTATAGAGCCTAGGAAAATTGCTGAAAAGACAATCAGGATACTTAGAAAAAGGTCTCCGAAATTCGCATACAAAATCAACCGCAATCCCTTGTTGCTTATGCTGAATATCCTCCCTAAAGGCTTGCAGTTGTGGGTCATAAAACAGGTGCTGAAAAGCAAGGGATAAGATTCAAATAAATAAGGCATAAACTAAAACGCCGATAAGCTGTTTCATAAGCTTATCGGCGTTTTGCTGTTTTATTGGGATAGAAATATTCCAAGTAGCCCAAAAATCGTGTTCTGTATAATCTCGGCTGCCTTAAAGCGGTGGAGATGCTCTGTGTTTTCTCAAGCGGGAGAAAGAGTGATGTGGTGCTAACCCATTGAAACTTTTTTGCAGGGAATGTGCCAACCACTGGTAAACCAGCGGTTGGTTCTTAATGATTTTGTAGGTATGGTAATCATACTTTGTCCTGTAGATTATGCTCTTTACGGTAGGTGTTTTAGGTAAAAGCCCTTAGGAAGATCTATTAATTTGACTAATTATTTATGCACTTTTCCAGTTTGGTTTTTACATCAGATAACCGCCACTTGTTTATTTTACTGGTTACAATGTTCATGTCAGATACACTATCATTAACAAAACGCAAAGCAGTTTCAACGTACTTTTGAGACGTTTCATCACTGTATTTTTTATGATATTTAATAACTCTATTTGCAAATTCTTCTACATGTAAAATTCTTCTTTTATCGCTATTACAACACTCCTCCAAGATTTTTAAAGCCTCACATGCTGTTATTTCATCAGTGTCGACATTAACATCGAAATATATTTGTGCGTAAGTGCTGTCAATAGAAAATCTATTATAGTATGCTAGGCTTCGTGCTTTATCAATCCAATTAAAAGCTTTTTTATATTCGTGACTTTCAGAAAAATATAGTGCTGCTTGCTGATAGATATATTCACTATCATCTTTTTCTGAGCACATATTATAAAATGCTTCACCTTGGTCGATATTTGGAAAAGCCTTTCTTATTGTTTTAGCATCGTAAGCACTTCGTCTAAATTTGTCATATTGACAAATTTTATATTGAGGAACACTTTCAGTAAATTTCCATAGCACTTTTTTAAGTGTTTCGTCGTTCTGCGGTATACTGGATATGATTTTTTCAGCGAGATATCTTGATCTGCAAAGATAATAGTTTTGTATGGAATCTAAAAAGGGATAATACTTGTCGTCAAAGGATAAATCTGTTAGCAGTCCGCCGATTCTATTAATAATATT
>JAUNEH010000112.1:0-1567 GCA_030525665.1 Ruminococcus sp. | reverse complement strand
ACCTGATACTGGGGTTTATCTCACATACGTGGTGGTTTATCACCCTTGGTGTTTACTACATAATTTTAGGTGTAATGCGGTTTGCAGTGCTGAAACTTTCGCCTGTAAAAGAGGACGAAGACACCGAATTCATAAAAAAATTCACAGGCATTATGTTTCTCGTAATGGCTCATATACTTATCGGTGTAACCGTGCTTTCCTCGGTAACAGAGAGGGGTACAAAATACGGCGAAATTGTGATGATTACCATTGCACTTTACACCTTTACAAAAATAACTGTTGCCATTATGAACCTTGTAAAATCAAAGCACTCACCCTCGGCAAAAATTAAAATCCTGCGTAATATTTCTTTCGCAGATGCGGTTGTGTCGTTGCTTGCACTTCAACGCTCAATGCTTGTAAGTTTTGAGGGTATGTCTCAGGACAACGTAAGGCTTTTTAATATTCTTTTAGGCTCAGCAGTATCCATAGTAATACTGCTTTTAGGAATTAATCTTTTGGGAGGAAGAAAAATAGATATGGCAAAATCAAAATTTGTTAAAGCAAACGAGAAAATCGCTGACACAGTGGTAGGCAGTTACAAAAAGGTAGAGGGGGCCGTGGTAGACACCTACACCAAAATTGAGGACAAATTTGTGGATAAATACCTTGCCCACGAAGGCGAATCCGTAGAAGACGCAAAGAGAAGGCTTAAGGACCAAAACAAAAAATAAAAGCTAAGCTAAAGCAAAAGCGGGCACCACAAGGTGCCCGCTGAATTCTTATTTGTTAAGCTGATAAAGATAATCATTATATGTATAATAATCTTCACTCTGCGGGCAAAAGTCCGCACAGCAATCGGTGTAGTTTCGGGAGCGTTTCTCTGTTTCTCTTTCCTTTTCTTCCGAAAACAAATCGCACATATCGTTTTTGGAGCTAATCTGCAAATCCTTGGTACAGAAAACCTCACCCTCCTTATTACCATAAGGACACATATTACCAAAGCGGCAAGTTAGACAACACTTTAAAGCAACATCGTCCGGTAGCTTCTTTTGCAAATCTGCAATAGCGTCAACCCACAAGAAGTCCTTACCGCGACCCCATATTTCCTTTCCGTTATATTTAACACCCGCAGTTACAACCGGGGCTTTCTCAAGCTTACCCTGATAATAGACATCTTCTTCGTGACGAATAATATGTAAATCGGTGTTTATATCGCCGTCGGGTGTAGCAACTGTAATCTTATACTTGTACTGCTTGTGCAACTCATACCATGCTTTTTTCAGATATTCGTCCCACTCAACAATTATTGTGTCACAATTAAAGAATGCAGTAAAATACGGGTCTTCTCCAAAACCGTCAACATAATACAATCCATCTTCGTAAATTCCGAAATCATACACAGTAATACCGTGATTAAGCTCCTGTAAAAATGTTTCTTCGGCTTCTTTACTTTCAAGAACAACAGGTTCCTCTGCAGGCTTCCACGTGCCGCTTTCATCTTGCTCGTATTTCACACTCCCCTTGAAAGAAACCATGCGAAGGCCTTTAAATGTAATTTTCGCCTCTTTAATTTGTGTATCCTCAT
>JAUNEH010000022.1:0-22994 GCA_030525665.1 Ruminococcus sp. | reverse complement strand
ACTGTAGGCTGAGTAGGTACTTCAGTAGGCTTTGTGGGAGCCTCGGTTGGCTTAGCAGGAGCCTCGGTGGGATCAGTTTCTACAGGCTTCTCGGTAGTAGCCTCGGTAGGCTCTACTGCAGGGCCACCGGGAACTGTGTACCATTCGCCTGATGTAAATGAGCTGATAATAGTAGCACAGTACTTCTGAATTGTTGATACGTCTTTAACATTAATCTTACCATCACCGTTAACATCAGAAACAATCATCTGAATTGTGCTGAGGCTGCTAAGCTTTGCAAGTGCCTTCTGAATTGTTGTAACGTCTTTAATGGTAATTTTTCCGTTTAAGTCAATGTCGCCGTACTTGTACTTCTCGCCACCTGTTGTACCGGGAATTGTAGGTGTATTTGAAGGATTAGTAGGATTTACTATAGGTGCAGGAGGAATAACGATAATGCCGGTGTTATCCTCTGTGGGGTCTGTTTTAACAGGAGCCTGTGTAGGCTTAGGTGCCTGTGTAGGTCTGGTAGCCTGTGTCTCTGTAGGCTGAGGTGCCTGTGTGGGCAAGGGTGCAGGTGTTGTGTTAGGCTTAACAACTGTGTGCTGCTGCCACTGACCATCTGAGAAAATCATAGCACCGCCGCTGTAATTCAAGCCATCCTCTGCAGGATACTGATTATTACCGCCCTGAGAGAAAATAACCTGACAATTCTCGTAGCCTGCGGGAACCTCGTAGTACCAGAGGTTATCGCCGACGCTTGTCATAGCTTCGCCGGGCCACTCTTTGTAGCCCTGACCGTTTTTGTAAATGTAACAGTTTACATTGCTCCAGTCTGTGCCTGTTGAGTCACAGTAGATACCTGTGTCAGCAAGCTCAGCATGATTGTATTCATAAGTCTCGACGTCAGAGGTTGTTGAGCCGTTTATAGCCTTAACCGAAATTGTTGTCTGTGTGCCTGCAGCCGTACCCTTACCGATGGTAATTTTTTGTCCGTTTGTAAAGGACTGGAAAGCACCGCCGTTAATGGAATACTGACCGCTTGTAGCGTTATCGAAAGAGAGAGTAAGCTCTAATGTATCCGTTGTATAGTTCTTTGAATCAGGAGAAACAGAAGCAGAGGGGCCTGCCGGCTTTGCATTCAAGAGAACTGCGATACCATTCTGACCGACCTTACCTGACATCTGAGAGCTTGTAACTGTCCAAGTAGAGCCTGTTACAAGGTCTTTGTATGTGCCGGGTCTGGTTGTACCGCCGCCGTTTGCAACAGATACGTCTCTGTTACCGCCGCCGCCTAAAACAATAACAGCACCGCTTTCACGGTTAACTACTGCACAACCGTTAGTGCTCTGATAATAATCCTTCTCGTTTGCACAAGCATTCTTAAGCTGGTTAACTGCTGTGATTTCAGCACTTTTGAAGGATGTGCTGCCCTTCTGACCCGAGTGGATAGAGCCCTTGTCTGTTGCACTGGGACGTGAGAAATAAAGTGCGTTAGAGCCGTTTCTTGAAGCAACTACTGCATAAGCTCTGTCAATTACGTTCTGGCTCATATTAGTAGATGCGCCCCACTCGCCGGCACCGTTTGAATATGTGTCGTGGCTTTCGCCCCACAGAACAAGCTTGTTGGGAGCAATACCACGATTCACCCAGTTACCGTTGGAACCGGGAGCATTACCGCCTGCGAAAGCATTTCTTACGTCACCGCCGTAAACGCTGTCAGTAACACTCATATAGTCAGTGTATTCTTTCATAAGACCTTCGGTGCCGCCGCCATCGGAAGGACCGACAAGGATTTCACCGTAGTGCCACATACTGTTGTTGCTTGTAACAGCCTTCCAGAAGTTACAATTCTCAGAAGGAAGTGCAATGTGCTTTGCGGCGTCCCAACGGATACCGTCAACACCGATACCCTCAAGCTCCTTCATATAGCTTGCTACCTTCTGCTGAACGTATGAATGCTCAGAGTTAAGGTCACGCATACCGATTTCGCCCTGAGTAACCTGATAGCGGTCTACCCAGTTTGAAACTGTGCCGTAATTATGCCAGTACTGACCGTCTCTGAGGTCGTCCTGAACTCTGCCTGTATCGCCGTTAAGGTGGTTTGCAACTACGTCAACAACAACCTTGATGCCGTATTTATCTGCCTCGGCACAAAGGGACTGCAGGTCAGACTTTGAGCCTAAAGCGTTAGTGCCGATATAAAAGCCGTAAGGCTGATACAGCCAATACCACTCGCCTGTGCCTGCAGGCTGTGCAGGAGATGTCTGAACAGAAGTAAAGCCTGCTGCTGCAATATTAGCAAGCTCTGCTTTAATATCATTATACTTCCAGTTAAAGCAATGCAGAATATTACCGTCCTGAATATTCTTTGCCAAGCCGTAGTCCTTGGAAACCTCAGCAAGCTCAGTGTTTGCACCTGTCTCAACATATTCAACAGTTGCAGCAGAAGCTGTAAAGCTTAAGCCCGCCAGTACCGATAGTATTGTACAAACAGCAAGTAAAAGGCTTAAAAATCTTTTAGTTTTCACTTAAAAAACCTCCTGCGTAATATTTCAAAAATTCCAGCCTAATTCTACCAAAAGGGTTTTTTAAAATCAAATCGAAAACCGCCTTTTGGGGCTTTAAAATGCAACAAACTTTATTTACATAATTTAGTTAAAAATAACAAACCGACAGCGAAAAGTCGCCGTCGGTTACCTTTTTAAATCTTATTTTTTATATAGGCTTTGCGTTTTTTATCTTAAATTTTTCTGATTTTTAAAAAAATTTCATAAAATTATTTTTGACTATCCGTTGTCTTTTTTTGCACAGATTCCCACTTTCCTTTGCCATGAATTATCCTATAGCCGTATTCTGCCAAGATAGTCTTGGCTCTTCTTATCTTTCTTACTATACGGATTATAGGCTTGCGAAGATAAAAATTATCCACCCAAAAGTGCACATAACGCATATATTTTTTATTGTCGCAGGAAATGTACTTTTCTTTTCTGAAAAAACCTGTTACAACACCTATAACATTCTTGTCGGTAATATCGTACTCGATTTCAAAAAGACCATCGCCGCAGATAACGTAACCTGTCTCGGTAACATCGATTACTCTGTGCACCACGTATCTGCCTAGGTTATCCAGATAAAGAGGGATATCATATTTCTGAAGTCTGCCCTCAACAGGATTAATAACCACCGAGTCAATTCCGTTTCTTATCATAGGCCACATGGAAAAGCCATGGGGATGAATAACGAAATTACCTCTTTGTACGGCGTCCTCTATTCTATCAACTGTCATATTGTCACATCCTTATGCTTTGGTAACAGTTTACCACCATATACCTTATAATGCAAGAAAAACTTACTTTACCTTTATCAAAAGCAAGCAACCGTTTTCCACAAAAACCTCGGCGGTTTCTCCTTTTAAAACCTCGTTGCTTACTCCGTACTGATAGTCACAGGTAATTTCAGCATTTTTTAAAGGATATTTGGCGTTTTTTATATTAACACCCTTAGCTTTGCCAAAAATATTTATAAGCGAAAAGTAAGTATAGCTGTCATCGATGCAACGAGGCTCTTTACCAACAACCTGCATTTCACAGTAATCGTCAACAATCAACGCAGGCTTGCCCAAATCAAAAAGCATTTTAAGAATTGACACGTTACCTAAGGTATGGTCAAGCCTCTGCCCTGTTACACCCAAAATCAAAAACTCCTCAAAACCACGCTTCAAAGCTTCTTTTACAGCAAAAACTGTATCAGTGTCGTCTTTTTCGCAGGGCAGAACTATGGTCTCAACATCAAGGCAAGGGTTTTCTGAGGAATCAAAGTCCCCAACTATAAGTGAAGGCTTAACGCCTAAGCCCTCAGCATGTCTCAGTCCGCAATCGCAGAAAATATAAAAATCCTCAGAGGAAACATATCTTTTAATATCGGCGTAATTCAGAATATCAGCACCGCCGACAATAACACATCTTTTCATAGTATCCCTTCTCGAAAGCTTTATGTAATAATTATATCACATACTTCTTACTTCTACAACAAGAAAACGCCTTGCTTAAAGCAAAGCAAGGCGAATAGTTACAGATACTTTTTGATATCATTAAGCTCCTGCTTAATCATATCAATTTTTTTATATATTTCGGTTTTATCGATTGAGGTTTGCAATGCATCAATTCTGCCAACAAGGTAATCTATACTGACACCGAAAAAATCAGCAAGCTGAATCAGTGAATAGCTGTCGGGATTAGTCTTTCCTGTTTCGTAATTAGACAAAGTTTTTTGGTCTATGCCTGTTGCTTTAGCGACATCAATCTGCCTCAAACCCGCATTCTCACGCAGTTCTCTGATACGATTCATAGTAAAAATTCCTTTTTGTTACAAGTTACTTTTGAGTATATTATACTATAAAATTAGTATATACACTTGACATACTAAAAATTCGGAGTTATAATACTAATAATTTAGTATAAGAGGTGTTTCTATGTTTTGTCCTTATTGCGGAAAAGATATTGTGCACGGATCTAAATTCTGCATACAATGCGGAAAAGAAGTTCTTGCCGACACAAACATACCACAACCTCTGAGTGCTTCTATCGAAAAGCCGCTTAAAAAGCGTAAGCCGTGGATTGGTGTTATTATCGGAGTGGCGGCTTTTTTAGTATCTACTGCTATAATCGCACCCATCGTTGCAAACAGTTACACCAAAAACAATACAGAAAATACACCCACCGCTAATTACACATTTCCTACTTTTTCTGTTGAAAACGAAATAATACCAGGGACAACTGTATCTACAAAAGAATATTATTCCGAGGTAACTGGTACTATCAGCTCTACCATTATGCTTATTTCCCGTGGGGATGAGATTATAACGATTTCAGGCAATTTCTTTTTATCTGATTTATCAGTATCTGAGTTTGATGATGTCAAATACAATTTTTCCACAATGCAAGAGATTGTAAAGAACAATAATGTCGAAAACATATTGATTGACATAAATGAAACAGCTTACAGCTACACTATTACGTTCAGCTTTACTAATCTTAACTACGAAAACGGCGAGGTCGCAGCAAAAACTGCAGCAGACTTATTAGGGTTTAACTACTCCTCAGGTAAAATTAAATTATCCGATGCTGAAAGCACTCTTTTAGCTAACGGATATATTTTAAAGGCAGAATACTAAAATACAAAAAGGAGAAATCAAGATGAAAAACAAAAAACAGATTATCGCAAGCATCCTCTTAGGTGCAACCATTATTTCGGCTACTGCTCTGGTTGGCTGCGGAAACAACTCCGTCACCCCTGTAGAAACAAATGCACCTGCAGTAGAAACAACCATCGCTACTCAAACTACTGCTACAGAAGCAAAGGTTTTGGAGGAGCTTGTACTGACAGACGCAAAAGCAGGTCATACTTGGGAATATAAAGACGACAGCAGTTCTATTTCTGCTTCCGCAGGCTACTGTACTGACACAGACATTGTTTATGATATAACATTTAATATGCAGGTTTTATCAACAAGCAGTGAATATGCATCCTTCAAAACCGAATTAGAAGGCTTCGAAAACAAAATTAACGCATTAAATGATTCAAACCTTTTCTGTAGCTTCAAAGAAACTGATAACGGGCTGGAATTTGCCGCAAGCTTCGATGGTCTTGAGCTTGCCGACAGAGCAGAACGAATCGCTTTAGCACAAGAGGTTATCGGTGTAACACCTAACGCTAACGATACAGCATTCCACTATTCAGAGCTTGATTCCGAATTCAAAGAATACGGCTTCCAGTAATAAATAAAATGAAACATTAAAACGAAACATTGAAAGGCGTAGCTTTTGAAGCTACGCCTTTTGCTATAGCAAAACAGGCACCTGAAATGGTGCCTGAATTTTAATTACTCTATATTTGCCAATCTCTTCTGTATTGCGGTAGCGTCTTTGATATCAACTTTATCGTTATTATCAAAGTCTTCAATATTAACCACATTTATATCAGGACTGCCGTCATCCTCTACAGACAAATGGTGCCCTCTTATTTCTTCGTTAAACTCAAAGCCATCAATCTTTGCAAGGCACTTCTGTATATAAGTTGCGTCCTTTACAGTAAGTTTTCTATCGCCGTCGGCATCTCCCTTAAGAACGCCCAGACCGTAGTCCGTAAACACCTTTTCGATTTCTTTTACACCTGCATCATAAGCTTCTCTTAAGGTGTAAAGCTTGCCGTCCTTTGGTGTATAAATGTAATAATTACTGCAATTCGGGAAACCGCAACCGCCGTAAACTATATAATCACCAAATACATCGTAAGATAACATCGGGTCGGCAAAATAAGTGGAGCCTTCAATAAGCACATAGTCAGGTGTTATCTCAAAACTCTCGATACTACCGTGGCGTTTCTGGTAGCTATAGTAGTAAAGCTCGTCGTAGCCATACCAACCACCTTCAAGGTCTTCCCAGCCATCTTCTTTGTAAGGCTCAAGGAACTTTTCAAAAACCTCTGCGTAAAGTCTTACTTTAGTACCTATTTTCTCCATAGCCAAGTCCATACAAGGTAAATCCTCGTTGTAAGCTTCTCGGATTGTATAAATTTTGTCTTCGGCTAGGGAATAAATAATATAACCCGGTTTAAAATCATTAGACACTTTCAAACGGTAATTTCCTATTATGCTGTACACAGCTTCTTCTGTCCAAGCACCTTGGTGAGCAAAAATTACGGCATAATCCGCCGTTGCACCATCAATTGCTTCGGCACCATCAGCAGTATACTCGGCAATACAACGATATTTTATATCTTCATCGGTATTTTTCCAGCCAAGCATTGACATAATCTTGGTTCTGTATTTGGTAAGTTCGTTATTTGCCACGTCTACGTGTGTGCCTGCCTTTGCAAAAGCCGATTCAATATTTGGAAGCTGAGCTTCCCAAGCCTCATCCAGTGAATAACATTTGTTTTCTTTTGTGGAGCAGATACAATACCCTAAATCAAAGGGATTAAGAATAGCTCCTGAAATAAAATAGTAATCGCCTATAACCCTTTCCACTATAGCGTCGGCTCCACATGCACCTGTCCATGCTAAAATATAATCGGGTATTTCGCCTTCGTCTACAGTTGAACCGTCGGCATTGTAAGAATATATGTATCTGTACTGCTGATACTCAAAATTTATTTCGTCGCCCAAAACCTCAAAGACTATATCCTTATAAGTCTGGTCAAGTTTTTGTACAGGTGTGCCCAACATTGCCAAAACCGTTTCTGTCTGGGGAAGTTGAGCATCCCAAGCCTCTTCTAAAGAATAGCATTTGTGCTCTTTAAAAGAATAAATAAAATATCCCATATAATAGGGAAAAAAGCTGCAACCTGAGGTAAAACGATAGCCCCCTATTTCCGTATCGATGACCATATCGTGAACAACCCCGTCATGATTTGCAAAGGCTAAAATAAAGTCAGGGGTTTCTCCTTTATCAGGAGTCGTTCCGTCGGCATTATAAGAATATTCGCAACTATATACATAATCATCAGGATTTAAGTCCCAATCCAGAGCATCAAAAACCAGCTCCTTGTACATAAGATTGAAGCTATCGGGATATCCCAATGCCGCAACCGCAATAGTGGTGGTTGACACGCACATTATAAGTGCCAGTATAACGCACAAAATTCTTTTGTTTGCTTTCATATTAGTACCTCCTTTTTATTGTTTTTAGGTCTTTCATTTATTAGACGCAGTTTTTATGAAAAACTCACACATAAATTATAAAATATTATGCTAAAAAATAATATTTGGAGATGTTAACAAATTTTATATAGTTAGTTTAGTAATAATTACAATCGACCCGCCGTTAATGTGAGTTAATCTCTAAACTTAACTTATCCAAAGGCGAATCGCCCTGTGGGTGGCTAACCCACAAAAAACAGGCACTGCAAAAGCAGTGCCTGAGTTTTTGTTTATTACTCGGTGGGAGCTGTGGGAGCCTGAGGAATGAAATTTTCTTCGAGCTCAACGTCGGTGTAACGACGCATACCTGTTCCTGCGGGTACCAGCTTACCGATGATAACGTTCTCCTTAAGACCGATAAGGGGGTCAACCTTACCCTTAATAGCGGCATCTGTGAGAACTCTTGTTGTTTCCTGGAAGGAAGCAGCAGACAGGAAGCTGTCGGTAGCAAGAGAAGCCTTTGTAATACCAAGGAGAAGCTGAGTCCAGCTTGCTTCCTTAAGGCCTTCTTCGCCTGCTTCGATACGCTTTCTGATTTCCTTATTAGCGTGGATAACCTCGTTCTTGTCGTACATCTGACCGCCGAGGAACTCGGTAGAACCGGGGTCGTCAACCTTAACCTTCTTCATCATCTGGCGAACAATAACCTCGATATGCTTATCGTTGATATCAACACCCTGTAAGCGGTAGGTAGACTGAACTTCGCTGATAAGGTAATCCTGAACAGCCTGAGGGCCTAAAATTGCAAGAACATCGTGGGGGTTAACAGCACCGTCGGTGATTTTGTCACCAGCTTTGATAATCTGACCCTCCTGAACCTTAACACGGAAGCCGAAGGGAATAAGATACTGTCTTTCCTCGTTGGTTTCCTTGTTGTAGATAACAGCGTGACGGTTGTTCTTGATATCCTCAAAGCGAACCTCACCGTCAATCTCTGAGATAATAGCAAGGCTCTTGGGCTTTCTGCTTTCGAAGAGCTCTTCAACACGGGGAAGACCCTGTGTAATATCTTCTGCAGAAGCAACACCACCTGTATGGAAGGTTCTCATTGTAAGCTGTGTACCGGGCTCACCGATTGACTGAGCCGCAATAATACCAACAGCCTCACCAACTGTAACAGGCTGACCGTTTGCAAGGTTAACACCGTAGCACTTGCGACAAACGCCGTGCTTTGAATGACAACCGAGGACAGAACGGATTTCTATTTTCTCGACGCCGGAGTTAACAATAAGAGTAGCCTCAGCATCAGTGATAAGTGTATCCTTAGATACGAGAACTTTGCCGTTCTCGTCAGTAAAGTCGTGAACAAGATATCTGCCGAGAAGACGCTCGTGCATATCCTCGATAACCTGCTTGCCAGACTTAATGTCGAATACCTCGAGACCTTCTTCGGTGTGGCAGTCGTCCTCGCGGATAATAACCTCCTGAGAAACGTCAACCAGACGACGGGTAAGGTAACCCGAGTCAGCTGTACGAAGCGCTGTATCGGCAAGACCCTTACGAGCACCACGAGAAGAAATAAAGTACTCTAAGATGTTAAGACCTTCACGATAGTTAGCCTTAATGGGGATTTCGATTGTCTTACCTGATGTATTTGCGATAAGACCACGCATACCTGCAAGCTGACGAATCTGGCTCATACTGCCTCGAGCACCGGAGTCTGCCATCATAAAGATGGGGTTATAGCGGTCGAGACCCTTCTGAAGTGCAGATGTAACGTCGTTTGTAGCCTTCTCCCAGATTTTGAGAACTTCTGTGTATCTCTCTTCATCAGAGCGAAGACCCATCATGTACTCGTCACGAATTGCGTCAACGTCCTTTTCAGCCTGAGCTAAGATTTCCTTCTTCTGGGGAGGAATAATAGCATCGCAAACAGCAACGGTAATAGCACCACGGGTAGAGTATTTGTAGCCCTGACTCTTGATATCGTCAAGAACTCTTGCGGTAACCTCGGTGCCATGGTACTTGATACAGGCATCGATAATCTTACCAAGCTGCTTCTTGCCAACTAAGAAGTCGATTTCAAACTTAAGTGCGTTTTCGGGCTTAGACCTGTCAACAAAGCCTAAGTTCTGAGGAATAGGATTGTTGAAGATAATCTTACCCATTGTTGTATCAACTAAAGCGCTGCCCATTTCGCCGTTGATATAGCCTGTGCGGCGTACTTTAATCTTTGAGTGAAGTGTGATGTAGCCTGTGGAGTAAGCCATCATAGCCTCATCAACATCCTTGAACACCTTGCCTTCGCCCTTCTCGCCGTCCTTATCAAGAGTAAGATAATAGGAACCTAAAATCATATCCTGTGTAGGAACTGCAACAGGGTGACCGTCGGAGGGCTTAAGTAAGTTGCCTGCAGCAAGCATAAGGAAACGAGCCTCTGCCTGAGCCTCTGCTGAAAGGGGAACGTGAACAGCCATCTGGTCGCCATCGAAGTCAGCATTGTAAGCTGTACAAACAAGGGGATGAAGCTTTAACGCTCTACCCTCAACAAGTACAGGCTCGAATGCCTGAATACCAAGACGGTGAAGTGTTGGAGCGCGGTTGAGTAAAACAGGATGTCCCTTGATTACAACCTCAAGTGCATCCCAAACCTCGGGCTTAGCACGCTCGACAGCTTTTCTTGCTGCCTTAATGTTCTGAACTGCCTTAGTCTCGACAAGACGCTTCATAACGAAGGGCTTGAAGAGTTCCAGAGCCATCTCCTTGGGAAGACCGCACTGGTACATCTTAAGTTCAGGACCAACAACGATAACAGAACGGCCTGAATAGTCAACACGCTTACCGAGAAGGTTCTGTCTGAATCTACCCTGCTTACCCTTAAGCATATCGGAAAGTGACTTAAGAGCACGGTTATTGGGGCCTGTAACAGGTCTGCCGCGGCGGCCGTTGTCAATGAGGGCGTCAACAGCTTCCTGAAGCATACGCTTTTCGTTGCGGATGATGATATCGGGAGCCTGAAGCTCAAGGAGTCTCTTAAGACGGTTATTTCTATTGATAACTCTACGGTAAAGGTCATTGAGGTCAGAAGTTGCAAAACGACCGCCGTCAAGCTGTACCATAGGTCTGATATCGGGGGGAATAACGGGAACAACGTCAAGAATCATCCACTCGGGACGGTTGCCTGACATTCTGAAGCTTTCTACAACCTCAAGTCTCTTCTGAAGTCTTACCTTCTTCTGACCTGATGCATCCTCAAGCTCAGCCTTAAGCTCAGCAGAAAGCTGGTCAAGGTCAATTTCCTTAAGAAGGTCGCGGATAGCCTCGGCACCCATACCTGCCTTAAAGTCGTCCTCGTACTTCTCACGCATATCAGAGTACTCACGCTCGCTTAAGAACTGCATCTTCATAAGGTCGCGGCAATCACCGGGATCTGTAACGATATACTGAGCAAAGTAAAGAACCTTCTCAAGCATTCTGGGAGAAATATCGAGGATAAGGGAAATTCTGGAAGGAATACCCTTGAAGTACCAGATATGAGAAACAGGAGCCGCAAGCTCAATGTGACCCATTCTTTCACGTCTTACCTTTGCACGTGTAACCTCAACGCCGCAACGATCACAAACCTTGCCCTTGAAGCGGATTCTCTTGTATTTACCGCAGTGGCATTCCCAGTCCTTGGTAGGTCCGAAAATACGCTCGCAGAAAAGACCGTCACGCTCGGGCTTTAAGGTACGGTAGTTGATGGTTTCGGGCTTTTTAACCTCGCCGTGTGACCAAGCTCTGATTTGCTCAGGAGAGGCCAAGCCGATTTTTATAGAATCAAAAACAGTATTATCCATTAGCTTTTACCTCCAATTAAAATTCGTCACTGCCGTGGTCGTCGTAAAAATCAAAGTCGTCGGAGTCATCAATAAGTGAGCTCTCGTCGAACATATTGCCTTCTTCGCCTTCTTCGTCAAGCATAAAGCCGTCCATATCAGAGGTCATAACGCCATCGTCGGGAAGGTCGATGTCACTTGCGGGTACTAAATCCTCGTCCTCGTCAAACTTCTGCTTAAGGTCGATTTCGTTACCCTCTCTGTCAAGAACGCGAACGTCAAGAGAAAGTGACTGAAGCTCCTTAATAAGAACCTTGAAGGACTCGGGAATACCGGGCATGGGGATATTCTGACCCTTAACAATTGCCTCGTAAGTCTTAACACGACCAACAACGTCGTCGGACTTAACAGTCAGAATTTCCTGAAGTGTATAAGCAGCACCGTAAGCCTCAAGTGCCCAAACTTCCATTTCACCGAAACGCTGACCGCCGAACTGAGCCTTACCGCCCAGAGGCTGCTGAGTAACGAGAGAGTAGGGACCTGTGCTTCGTGCGTGAATCTTATCGTCAACAAGATGATGGAGCTTGAGGTAGTACATATAACCAACAGTTACAGGGTTATCGAAGTAATCGCCTGTTCTACCGTCCTTAAGCCATGTCTTGCAATCCTTTGTAATACCATTCTGGCGTAAACACTCACCAAAGTCAATGCCTACAACCTGACTCTTATCGGGGTATTCGCCACGCTCGCTCTTTGCACGCATTTCATCATAAGCATCAAAGATATCCTGCTCGTGAGCACCGTCAAATACAGGTGTCATAACCTTGATGCCAAGAGCTTTTGCGGCGTAGCCCAGGTGAACCTCAAGTACCTGACCGATGTTCATACGGGAAGGAACGCCGAGGGGGTTAAGAACAATGTCAAGAGGAGTACCATCGGGAAGGAAGGGCATATCCTCAACAGGAAGAATTCTGGAAACAACACCCTTGTTACCGTGACGACCTGCCATCTTATCGCCGACACTAATCTTTCTCTTCTGGGCAAGATATACACGAACAACCTTGTTTACGCCGGGCTTAAGCTCGTCGCGGCTGTCCTCACGTGTAAATACCTTAACGTCAACAACAATACCGCTTTCGCCGTGGGGAACTCTGAGGGATGTATCTCTTACCTCTCTTGCCTTCTCACCGAAGATTGCACGAAGGAGTCTTTCCTCAGCAGTAAGCTCGGTTTCGCCCTTGGGAGTAACCTTACCGACTAAGATATCGTCTGCGTGCACCTCAGCACCGATGTGGATAATACCGTCCTCGTCGAGGTCTTTGAGCATATCCTCACCAACGTTGGGAATGTCACGTGTAATTTCCTCAGCACCGAGCTTTGTATCTCTTGCTTCGGTTTCGTACTCTTCAATATGAATAGATGTGTAAACATCGTCTCTAACAATTTTCTCGGAAATAAGAACAGCATCCTCGTAGTTGTAACCTTCCCAGGTCATAAAGCCGATGAGTGCGTTCTTACCAAGGGAAATCTCGCCATCCTTAGTAGCAGGACCATCAGCAAGAACCTCGCCTGCCTTAAATCTCTGTCCACGAACAACAACGGGAATCTGGTTGATACATGTGCCCTGGTTTGAACGTAAGAACTTGATAACGTCAAATTCCTTAATCTTACCTGAGTCGTACTGAACACGAATTGTATCGGCATCAGCACTCATAACAACGCCGTCTTCCTCAGCCAAAATACAAACGCCTGAGTCGGTACCTGCCTTGTACTCCATACCTGTACCAACCAAAGGACTCTGTGTAACCATAAGGGGAACAGCCTGACGCTGCATGTTAGAGCCCATCAGTGCTCGGTTTGCGTCATCGTTTTCAAGGAAGGGAATCATAGATGTAGCAACAGAGATAACCATTCTTGGAGATACATCCATGTAGTCAAACTTGGAAGCATCAAGCTCTACGAATTCGTCTCTGTGACGGCCTACAACTCTCTGAGTAAGGAAGTGACCCTCCTCGTCAAGAGGTGTGTTAGCCTGAGCAACGTAGAACTCGTCCTCCTGGTCAGCTGTCATATATACAACCTCGTCAGTAACAACGCCCTTTGCCTTGTCGATTTTTCTGAAGGAAGCCTCGATAAAGCCATATTCGTTGATTCTGGAGAATGTAGCAAGATAGGAAATAAGACCGATGTTAGGACCTTCAGGAGTTTCGATAGGACACATTCTGCCGTAGTGGCTGTAATGAACGTCTCGAACCTCGAAACCTGCACGGTCACGCGAGAGACCGCCGGGTCCTAAAGCTGAAAGTCTTCTCTTATGAGTAAGCTCTGCAAGGGGGTTTGTCTGGTCCATAAACTGAGAAAGAGGTGATGAACCGAAGAACTCCTTGATTGCAGCAGTTACGGGTCTGATATTAATAAGTGTGTTGGGAGCCAAAGACTCAACATCCTGTGCCTGAAGAGTCATTCTCTCGCGGATAACACGCTCAAGACGGCTGAAGCCGATTCTGAACTGATTCTGTAAAAGCTCGCCTACGCAACGGATACGACGGTTGCCAAGGTGGTCGATATCGTCTGTAGTACCAATGTGCTCGGCAAGGTTGTTCATATAGTTAATGGAAGCAAAGATATCGTCAAGGATAATATGGTTGGGTACAAGCTCGTGAGCTCTTGCCGAAATCATATCCTTAAGCTCTTCCTCATTTTCGCAAGCGTCTAAAATCTCGCAAAGTACGGGGAAGTATACCTTCTCTTTAATACCGCACTCAGCCTCTGCGTCAAAATTAACGTAGCAGGAAATGTCAACCATGTTGTTGGAAATAATCTTAATTTCCTTGCCTTCTACGCTTACCAGAGCCTCACGAACACCTGCGTTTTCAATTACCATAGCCTTAGCACGTGACACTGTTTCGCCGCGGGTAGCTAAAACCTCGCCTGTTCTGGGGTCAGCAATGGGAGCAGCCAGAACCTGACCGTTAAGTCGCTGAGAAATACCAAGCTTTTTGTTATATTTGTAACGACCTACCCTTGACATATCGTAACGTCTGGGGTCGAAGAAAAGACCGTTTAAGTGTGCCTGTGCACTTTCAACTGTAGGAGGCTCAGAGGGTCTTAATTTGCGGTAAACCTCAATTAAGCCTGTCTCTACGCTGTCGGTGGTGTCCTTTTCTAATGTTGCCTTGATACGGTCATCATCACCGAAATATTCTAAAATCTCAGCATTTGTGCCAAGACCTAATGCACGCAAAAATACAGTAATGGGAATCTTGCGGTTTTTGTCAATACGTACATAGAAAACGTTGTTTACGTCGTTTTCGTACTCAAGCCACGCACCGCGGTTAGGAATAACTGTGGAAGAGAAAAGCTCAAAGCCTGTTTTGTCGTGGTCCATTTTGTAATAAACGCCGGGAGAACGAACAAGCTGAGAAACAATAACTCTCTCTGCACCGTTGATAACAAAGGTACCGCTGTCTGTCATAAGGGGGAAGTCACCCATAAAGACGTTGGACTCTTTGATTTCGCCTGTTTCTTTATTCAGGAGTCTTGCTGTAACACGAAGTGCGGCAGAGTATGTTGCATCTCTTTCCTTACACTCGATTACACTATAGTTGGGATGGTCTACGTCCAGAGTGTAGTCGATAAAATCAAGCACAAGATTACCCGAATAATCTGTAATCTCCGACACGTCTCTGAATACCTCTTTAAGTCCCTCATCGAGGAACCACTGGTAAGACTTCTTCTGAATTTCGATGAGGTTAGGCATCTGGATAACCTCTTCGATATTAGCGAAGCTTACTCTCTCGCTGTTGCCGAGCTTAACGGGCTTAGCGTTAATCATTAGGCATATCACTCCTTTTTGAAATTCTCAGCCGCCTTACCGCAAATGAAGGCGACTTGGGATAATGAAGGTAACAAAAAACTTCCATAAATTTTCTACTTGACAAGTGTTAATTTATGTGATATATTTCTCAGTTCACTTTTTTGTGAAATCTGAAAAGGGGTAAATCCCCCCATAATGTTACATCATAGCATTATAGAAGAAAATATGCTCAAAGTCAAGGTTTTTTTGCCGTTTTTTTGCAATTTTTTCGTTTTAATTCTAATACGCAATCATTTTCAAAAAACACTCGTTCTCACAAATTTACAGCACGCCCGAGTGCGTGTATGGTTTTTGAACAACCATTTTACACCCTTTTGACACTTTTTATGGGGTAAGCGTTTAACAATACACCCCATATGTTGTATTAATACCGTAGAAAAGTCGTTATATCTCCCGACACATTTCACATAAAACATACCTTCCGGGAGGTGAATCCGCCCCTACAAAGATTATCTCAGCTTTAAAAATTATCAAAAGCCCTGAACCAAACCAAAAGATAAATCGTATATATAGTGAAAGCTTTCAGAAAGGAGAGTGACCCCTTGGATATTACACCTTACGTAAATCTTTACGGCAAAGATTTAACCCGGCTTTGCATTTCCCTTTGCAAAAACCGAGCCGACGCCGAAGACCTTTATCAGATTACGTGGGAAAAGGTGCTTAAAAACATTCGCCGTTATAATAAGGAAATGTCCTTTGACAAATGGCTGTTTGCAATCTGCGTAAACGCCCACAGGGATATGGTCAAATCTCCTTTTCGAAAAAGGATACACCAATTTAACACTACCGAAGATTTGGAGCTTAGCCTCAACTCTATTCCCGACAAAGCTATCCCCCGCGACGAATTCATCTCTCTGCACTGTGCTGTCTCAAAGCTAAGCCTTGATAAACGTCAGGTAATTGCCCTTTATTATTTCAAAGACTACAGCACAAAGGAAGTTGCAGAAATCCTGAACATTCCCGAAGGCACAGTAAAATCCAGACTAAGCAGTGCACGCGAACAAATAAGAAAGGAGCTTTTAAATGAGTAACTTTAACGACGAGAAAATCGACAAAATGCTTAAAGCCTACTGCACCCGCAGTGATGAAACCTTTACCTTGAATAAACCTAAAAAAATAAAGCACACCGCCCTTATTGCCGCCTGCCTTGTGCTGGTAATTTTAGCAGGCGTTATATTTGTACCACATCTATTTCCAAATCACAAAAACAGCGGATTTATAATCGTTGCCAACGCCAAGTCTTTAGACGAAACAGGCTTAGCCTCGGCGGACGAAATAACTAAAGAGTATTACGTAGAGCTTGAAAACCCCACAGGAAATGTTGTGTTTTTTAATTATGGTGAAATACTCAATCCCGACGCACCGGGGTACGACCTAACGCAAAGGTATCTTTTCCAAAGCTTTGCTACTAACCTTAATATCAACGTTGTAGGCGAAGACATAAAAACCATTACCTATAAATTCAACAAAGGTGCTATAACCCCTGTGTGCACACCTATTGAGCATATCGAAGATGGAAAGGATAATATGGTTTTTTCATACGACTTTTGTTGTACCGAGGTTACATTTGATAAAAAACCTGACGAAATATTCATTCTCGGTTTTAACCCTGTGTATAATCCTGATGCAACCTATGAGCTTTCCCGAATATATTACTCTTCTCCCGATGCTATTGTTAAGTATCATCACAGCTTTCTTGATACAAGAAGTTATGTTTTTTCTGAAAACTACGGAGAGCTTGAAGCACAGTATGGTTGGGAAAAGAGCCTCAGCTACGGCTACCGAAGCTCTGACCCTCCTTTAGCAAATGAGGAAGAAATCAACACCCTCAGAGAGCTTGCACAGGATGACGATATGTTAGGCTTTTTCAATTACCAAAATCAGATTTTCAAACGCCTTGTTGACGGTACCACCATTGATATAACTGTAACATACAACTCAGGCGCAAGCGAAACCAAAACCATTGAGCTTATATATACTCCCATAGAAGCAACCGATATAGAGTGGTACTCAAAGGAACCCGCCAATACCAACTCAAACGGCATTATAAGTGCAAAACTTAAATAACCGACAATCTCCATTTTTACAATCTCAATAACGAAAGCTCCGCAGATTTTTTCGTATCTGCGGAGCTTTCACTTTATCCTATTGTCCATATACCGATAATAATTTTTCGTAGGGGCGATTATCAATCGCCCGCTATACGTTGTGGTAATGCAAAACCTTTCGGGCTGATAATACCCTCCTCTACTATAGTATTTAATCTCTACTTCAAAAATCTACCAATCGCACGTAATGCGTGCCACCTTAACGTTTGCCATAGGCAAACATATCGCACCGCGAAAACGGTATATCGCATTGGCAAGGCCAATATATCGCGTGAGCGAAAGCTAACATATCGCATCAGAATTATTCAACACTCATAAGCGTTCCCATAAAAATCGGGATGTTATTTTCCATATCCACAATCATATACACAAAGGGTCTGTCAAGGGTTACCTCTTTGGGATTTTGAGGTACACCTGCAGCACGCATAACAACTGCTGTAGATGCACCTGCCTTTGTACCCTGCTCGGCTACTGTGATTTTTGTGCTGTGCAGTACATCTCCTATCCAGATGTTACCGCCCTGAATCTGACCAAGCTCGCTAAAATCCGCTTTTTCCTCGTCAAAGGCTTTTTCCATACCCATATCTTTAAGAACAGACTTAAGGTTTAAATCCGTTTCGTACTCAAACTTAGGAATTTTTGCATGAACTTCGCTTTCCTCAGCATTTTTTAAAAGCTCTTCAAGCTTTTCGCCGTCAAGTGTGCTTACATACTCCTCTACACTTATGCCCTCATCGGGAAGCAGTGCTACAAAAGCATACTTTCTGCCCTCGTAGTATTTTACAAATCCTGACCCATTTTCGTCTTTAATATAGGAGCTTTCAGAACTACACATATACTTTACAGGCAGGTTTTCGCCCTTTTCTGTAACAAAAACTCCGTCATCCATCTGATGCTCGTCGTAAACTTCTTCCCACTTAGAGTTAAAAAGCAAAGCATTTACCAAACACATAACAGCCTCCGGTTCAAGCTCGTTTATGATGCTATCAATCATACCCTCGGTTTTATCACTTACCCAAGAGTTGATTCCCTTGACTGCTTTGGTACTGAATGGTATCTCAAAAACATCTGCGTTATGATATGCTGAGTTTTCCTGAAGAAAACTCTTATCAACTTCAAAGCTGTCAATATTATTTATCCACAGAGAGTTTGCCATGCTAAGCTGTTCATCACTGTTCAAATATGAAAGTGCAAGCTTTCTTAAATCTTCAACGTCCATTCCTAAGGTGCTTTTAATTTCTTCAAGTGTCTCGTTATTTGCACCCTCTGCTACCATAGCCAATGCAAGGGCAACGGACAAGGGCGACACAAGGGTGCTATTCTCGCCCTCAAGACACTCGGCAAAAAGCTTAGTCGCAAAATCTGTGTAATCCTCTGCCTTAAAGATATCGTCATAAAGCACATATGTATCAGGCTCAACTTTATCGCTTAAATTTTTAACGTCATCTGTGCAACCCGAAAGCACAAAAGAAAGCGTGAGAGATAAAATTAAAATAATCACTGTAATCTTAGTTTTCATATATACCATCCTTTCTTTGCGGGTTAGCCGCCCCTACTCATAAAGCCAAATTCTATCGGCTATATAAATCCTTTCCTCTGCTGATATTTTGACAAAGTCCTTATAGCTTACCTCAACTATCGTACCCACAGGGAAATCCTCTTCCGTTGGTGCCAATGTAATACGGGTTGTGGCGTCATTAATCTTCGTTTCCGTTCGCGTGTTCTCTGTAAACTCAACCGTCGTTACATGTGATGTATAATGTAAAGCTAAAGTACCGTTTTCACCGCAAAGGGTTCCTGTAAAGCCGCCGCTATTCCACTCGTCAATCCTTACCAGCACAGTCTGCAAAGTTCTTAT
The DNA here is from genome assembly GCA_030525665.1 of Ruminococcus sp. GTDB lineage: Bacteria > Bacillota > Clostridia > Oscillospirales > Acutalibacteraceae > Ruminococcoides. The sequence continues at coordinate 3,712 of JAUNEH010000022.1, read as the reverse complement.
ATCGCCGATAGAATAAATAAGTATTTCCGACTCAGACAAAAATTCAGGTGCATTATTATCATTCAGCAAAACCTCTACCCTGCTTCCCACAGGAAAATCCGCTTCAGTGGGAATGCGGTTTTCTGCCTTTTTTCCGTCTTTCTTTACAGTTATATTGTTATCAAACTTAACCGTAACCTCTTTATCTAAAGGCAATTCGCCGCTGTTTTCCTTTGAGCCTTTGATTATTCCCTCAAACTCTTTTTTGCCCCATTCTGTAATCTCTACATAATAATAGGTCATCATGCTGCCGGGACCTCTGAGAGGCTCTGATGATTTAACCGTTTTTATAGACAACGCGTTTATAACTTTATCTGCCTTACTATTCAAAAAGCTGTTTCTCGATTTATTAAAAACCACATACAGCTTACTGCCCACCGAAAAATCCTCTTGAGTAGGCCGACGTTGCTCATAATAAATCTCGCCCGACTCCTGACCTGAGCTTAAACCAACATATATATTTTTGTCAAACTTCACCTTAACCCTTGTTCCGTTAGAAAAGACATCGTTCTGACCTTCAAGAACCAATGCATAGAAATAGGTTCTTTTCCACTCTGTTATCTCAAGATACACTGCATTATTAAACGGGGTCATTGACCCTGCGGCATAAGAAAAGCCTCCTAACCAATCGCCTGAACCATATTTATATTCTTCTGCCGACGTAGCGTTTATGTCACTACCGCGTAAAGGCAATTCACAATGACCAACACTGCCTATAACAGCCGTCAACGCTATGCAAAGGCAGGCGGCAGCAGATAAGACTTTTATCCAGATGCTTTTGTAGTTTCTTTTTTTATCTCTTAAAGCCTGAGTTTCTTCAATTATATCGTCGTCAAGAAAGCCTAAAGCTTCGCTTAAACGTTCTGCTTTCATATATCGTACCCCTCCTTTAAAAGATAATCCTTAAGCTCGAGCCTTACACGGTAAAGGGTGGTTTTCACTTTACTCTCGCTCATTTTGGTATAACGTGCTACATCCTTAACAGAATCACAAAAGTAGTACCTGCCTACAAAAAGTGTGCGTCGTTCCTTCGAAAGTGTCCGCAAAAAATTGCTTATAGCCTTGCCCAAGTCCTTGTTTTCCAATTTTTCTTCCAAATTCTCTTTTGATTTCACACAGTCTTCAAGCTCCGAAAGAGAAAGGGCATATTGTGAAGCCTTGCGTTTTGCAGAATTTTTACGACGGAAAATATCAATAGAAATCCGCCTTGTAAGCTTACCTAAATATGTAGAGAGCACAGCAGGCCTTTGAGGCGGAATAGAATTCCATGCCGCAAGATATGTGTCGTTAACACTTTCTTCCGCATCCGAATTGTCGTTAAGAACGCCCAAGGCTATTTTGTATAGATATCTGCCATACTTTAACTCGGTCTCGTTCAAAGCCTGCTCGTCACGCAAAAAGTAAAACTCTACTATTTCCTTGTCCTGCATATAACCACCCTCCTTTTTCTTCATATCCTCTACCTTATATCTCGTAAAAACTTTGATTCGGTTTCACATTTATAAAATAATTTTACCACATTTTCAGAAAATAAAAAGCACCCCGACACAAAGCCGGGGTGAAAAACATTTAGTTTTCGGGTAACTTGTGTTCTTTTAAAACAATTTCTTCTTCATAGAAATCCCAATTTTCGCTGTCCCACAAGTTTTCAAAAACACTCGCCCATCTTGCAGGCAAGAAGGTGTTTCCGTTGTTTTCGCTAACGCTATAATTATCTGATAGAATTACCATCTGTTCATGAGAAGATTTCTCATCACTATTGATAGACTTTCCTGTAAAGGGATTCACAGGATCTTCAATCAAATCTTTTGTTGCTAACACAGGCACATCTGCATTTGTCATAAACACGTCGGAATTTGTAAAGCCAGTACTGTCATAGTCCTTAACCAATAAAAGAGGATAAAAATATTCTACGTCCTTAAATATATCAGAACCATCATCTAATACTAATTCATCATTCTGATAAGTCGCACGACCGTGATCTGATACGATAATTATCTTTGTATTATCGTAAACATCATTCTCCCTTAAGTAATCCAGCCAATCACCTATTCTGGTTAAAGCCGCCATATTTGCATGATACAAGCCCATTTGAAAGTCATTACCAACTACCAGTTCTTTTCCCTGCACTACAAATCTTTCGCTATTATTTGAATCATACTCTGTATTATCAACCTTATAAGCCGGAACATAATCGGGCTCTTGTAAAATTACCGTCTCGTGAGTTGTGTTATTAGAAAGGAATAAAAATGTGTTGTTATCAGCATCCGAAATGTTAGTCATGTTTTCCATGTTTAACAAAACATTATAAGCTTCCATAAAGCTCTTTTTGTATCCTGTTGCTACAGAAACACTTTCCGCAGTCTGAACCGAATATGTTGTTGAGCTGTCAGATAAAGGTTCAAAATAAGCACCGTAATCATACAAAATCGGCTGAACACACACAGGCATACATTTCATTATACTTAAGCAAAAGAAATTTCTGTGATTACTTTGTGCTGAGCTGCTTTTTTGGTTTTCATCCAAAAACTTACCTTCTGTTATATATGTGTCAATACCCTCATATTCGCTGTAAATAGACAAATCGGGAATTTCTCTGTATCCTGCATACGGAGGATCGCACACTGTAACCTCATAACCTTCATTTTCAAACAGTACAGGCATAACCTTTAGTGCTTCGTTGTGCTTTTCTTCAAGCGACTCCTCGTCTCTTTTGTTAAGCTCCACAGGAGTATACTCGTATCCTCCCATCAATGCCGGTACACCAAAATTAGTATGCCCGCCAAAGGAAATCGTATTGGAATAATATGTAAATCCATCATATTGTTCCATAAATTCAGGGTTTTCGTTTATTATATACGGAATATACTCACCCATTGCTCTGTCCAGCATTAATACAACAACATTCTTTCCTTCTTTGCTTAAATTAAAAGTAGGCATCTTTGCTGTATCTTCCGAAGAAGTTTCATTAACACCCTTAACTATCGTAACAATGTTAAATCCGGACATTGCTACCACAGCGATAACCGCAGTTATCAAAACAGGAACAACTGCTTTATTCAGCTTTTTAATGATGCATACGAATAACACAATTACGGCAAGTATAACCAGAATGTTGATAATCTTTTCTTTTACAGAAAAATACATTCCATTCTCATATTGCAGCTCTGAAGAAATTGCACCTAAATCTGTTCCGAAAAACATATAGTTTACTATTGTAACGCCGCATAAAATCCAAACCAGTTCTTCAAATACTACTTTTCCCTTAGGACTAGCCAACCAATAGAATACTCTCATCCATACCAAAAATGTGCCCATTGATAAGCTTATTGAGCTGATAAGATATAGCAACGGATGGCTAAAATTAGAAAGATCGATGAATTCCTGCGGAGATGCCGAAATAAAAGAAGAGGGTATTAGTAAACCTATTAATAATGTTAAGAATACTGAACCTAAAACAAACAGCTTTTTATTTGGCTCGGGTTCTCTGCGTTTCGGTTTGAAGTTTATTTTTGATTTTAATAACATAAAAACCAACGGAATAAACATCAACACTCCACAAAAGACAATTGCAATTTTCTTTAAGAATACGCCGGAAAACAGCAAAGCACCATATCCTATTATTAATCCTCCGATAACCGCCATAAGAACAGCAAGCACTCTCTTGGGATTT
>JAUNEH010000081.1:0-6444 GCA_030525665.1 Ruminococcus sp. | reverse complement strand
AGAGCCCAGCGAGTATCCCATTAAAATAGTCCACAGATACTCCATATTATCAGTCCTTTAATTTTCCACAACACCGCGAAGCTTTGTAACAGGCAGATTTCGTTTTATCTGCTTATAAATCGCCCTCAGTTCGTCATCCGAGTAGCCTTCAAGACTTTCGTCAATAAGATTACCCGAATCCACAAACTGCTGTAAAAAGTAGCGGTCACAGCCTGAAATCCACTGAGTGATTTTAAGCAAGTCCTCCAATGTGTGAAAATTCTTTACCACAGTTGTGCGAAATTCCGCCCGAACCTCGCCTGAAAGCAAAAAGCTGATGCTTTCGTCAATTGCACTTAAATTCATTGCAAGCTTGCCCGAGGTCAAGGCGTATTTGTCGCGGCAGTTTTTGATGTCCATAGCCACGTAGTCTACAAGATTTTTGCGTACTAAATCTTTAAGCTTTTTAGGAAATGTTCCGTTGGTGTCAAGCTTAATGCTAAATCCCATTTCCTTTATAGCTTTTAAAAAGTCCTCGATATCGGGCTGTAGCAAAGGCTCGCCGCCTGTAACGCAAACGCCCTCAAGCATGCCTTTGCGTTTTCTGAGAAAGTCGAGAACCTCGTCGCCGGTAATTCCGCCGGCACTTTCTTCGGTAACAAGTAAGGCATTGTGGCAGAAAGGGCACCGCAGGTTACAACCGTAGGTAAATATTGTTGCTGCCATTTTGCCGGGGTAATCTAAAAGTGTCAGCTTTTGTAAGGCCTCAATTTTCATATTACTTCAATTTCCTCTAAGAAATTTTTGATTGTTTTATCGTATTTTTCCACTGCGTTTATTCTTAAGTGAGAATGTGCACCCTTGTCAAATGTGACCAGCTTTTTAGTTGTAGAAGCACATTTGTCGAAAAGAGATTTGCACTTTTCGGGCAGAGAGTAAAGGTCGCATTTGCCACTCATTAAAAGCAAGGGAAGGGTGAATTTGTCGGCAACCTCAATGGGGGACTCTTTCTTAACGTCAATGTTAAAGCGTCTTTTGCAGATGTAACGCATTTGCCATATAACAGGGTAGGTAGGTTTTTTAAGCTCCTTAAGATGTTCTTTAAAGCTTTCGTAAAAGCTGTGGAATGTACCCTCAGCAACCAAAGCCTTGACACTTTTTGGAAAGTCTTTTTTTGTAGCTGCAAGGAAAACCGAGGCACTGCCGATGCAGATGCCATGAAGCACAAAGCTGTGGATGTTATATTTCTTCTCAATATGCTTTACCCAAGCGGTTACGTCTCTGCTTTCTGTAATGCCGCAACCGTTGAAGTAGCCTTCGCTTTCGCCATGGCCACGGGTGTCGATAACAAGTATATTAAATCCTATACTTCTATAAGGCTCAGCAAAGTAGTATGAGTAAAGCAGGCTTTCGGCTCTGCCCTGTAGAATAACAGCACATTTGTCAAAGCCAAAATCAAAGTATTCGCCGCAAAGCTTAAGGTCGTCGTTGGTTATTTGCTCTTCAATTGCGAAATTGCGGTATTTGTTGCCCCAAGCTATGCCTTCCTCAAACATTCTTACGTGCTCTTCATTGGTGGCACAGCTGCAATCTCTTGCCCATTTGTCCTTTGAAGTGCGGACAAGCTGTTCGTCAACAACCTTCCATGTGATTTTGTATGTGTATTTGAATACAAAGTATAGCGGAATGAGTATAGCCGCCAAAGCTCCAAGAATAATTAAGTAACCCCAGAAAGGCATAGTAAGTCCCCCTTGTTATTTATACATATATTATCTAATAAATAAGCGAAAAAGTAAAGTGTCGAGTCATAGAAGATAATGGGGTAATTTAAGGAAAAATAGTTTAATTTGATAAAAAACATTGAAAAAGCGACACGCGTGTGCTATAATTCGGTTTGTAAATTCTGATAAACATACAAGGAGAGTAACTGAAAATGAACAGTTTTGCTATTATTTCTGACACTTCCTGCGACCTTAAAAAGGATTTAAGAGACCGTTTCGGCATTGCAGATTACGCAAGGGGTTACGTGCATCTTCCCGATGGTACTGCTATTAAAGGTAATCTTGACTGGACCGAAGAGGAAAGCGATGCTTTTTTTAAAGCTCTTTCCGACAAAAAGGCAAGCTACAAAACCGCCGCACCTGCAATCGGCGAGGTTTCTGATGTTTTAGAGGCTCAGCTTAAAGATGGAAAAGACGTTTTATGTATTACTCTTTCGGGTGGTCTTTCGGGTATGTACGGTGTATTTGTAAACGCAAAAAGAGATTTGCAGGAAAAATATCCCGACAGAAAGATTATTATTGTTGATTCTATGCGTTACTCTACCTCGGAGGGTATGGTTTGCGTAATGGCATCTCAGTACCGAGCCGAGGGCAAAACCATTGAGGAAACCGCTGAGCTTCTTGAAATAAACAAGCATAGAGTGCACCAGATTGGCTGGATGGATGACCTTTTCTACTGCAAAAAAATGGGCAGAGTATCTAACGCCGCCGCAGTTATGGGTACACTTGTGGGTATCAAGGCAATGGCTGATTTTAATCACAAGGGAATGAGCCACGTTTTAGGCAAAACACGCGGCTACAAGAACGCCTACCGTCTTATTGTTGAGTATATGAAGGCAACAGGCGAGGACCTTGAAAACCAGATTATCTTTATTACACATACCCTACGCAAAGAGCACGCCTTGGAGGTTAAAAAGCTTATTGAAACCGAAATTAAGCCCAAGGAAATTATTATTTCTACCGTAGGCCAAGGCAGTGCACCAAATGTTGGCCCCGGCTTGGTTGCGGCGTTTTACTTAGGAAAGAAGGCATCTGAGGACTTAAAGGACGAAACAGTCCTTTTCGAAGAGCTTGCAGCTAAGTTATAATATAAAATTCAGTCAGTACACAGAATTTAAGCTGTGTACTGCTTTTTTTATACTCTTTATTCGTTTGAACGAACGCGTTTCTTATTTTATAGCCACGAAATTAACGAAAAACGACGAATACCAAGGTTATTTATGGCAAAAATCGGGAATTCGGTTGTCCATTTTTTACTTCAAACAGACATTTTCAATGGCAAAAATTTCTTATAAAATATAGTTGTAAATTAAAAGAAAAGGAGGCAGTCTGATGGAAAAGACCATTGTTCGTTCATTTGTAATCGACGGTGACATTTGCGAAGTTGTTTTTCGTTTTGATGAGGATGTAGGTAAGCATATGGGAGATTATCCCGACTTTGAGCTTAATCCGCGTTTTACCAAAGGCGGTTATAAATGGGTTAATGCAACTCAGGATGGTTGCAGTGAGGGCGTTCACAAATATTATCCCGAAAAAACCTGCTTGGACTGCGGCTCCTGTAGCTTTTTTACTACTGAAAAGGCAGGCGACCTTATCGGAGTCTGCGGTAATAGAGCATAGCATAAATAAAGGTACATTATAGGAAGGATGAGAACTATGAAGAAAAGCTATAAGTTTTATTCAAGGGCAATTTCCATGTTGCTTACTGTTATTATACTTTCTTTGTCATTGCCTGTAGCTTCGGTATCTGCACTTAGTACACCTGACAGCACACAGCAGATAGAGGCGGTTGGCGGTTGGAACCCTAAGGAATATCCTATTGACGGAACTCTTTACAGAGACCGCGTAGCCGTAAGCAAAACCATAGCTCCCACAGAGGACGAGAACTACTTTGACATTACTCTTAAGGTAGTAGCAAAGCCCCGAGTAATTGACCAAAGTGTAGACGTTGTGGTTGTAATGGACGTTTCAAATACAATGAACTCTACCCATCAGGGTTTGGGTGTCAGTGACGCAGGCTACAATATAAAGGATGCACGACTTACCCACGCAAAATCAGCGGTTAATACATTTCTTGATTTATATGCCGTTGATAAAAACATCAGCGAAGACAGACGTTTTGGTCTTGTAACCTTTAACTCTTACGCAAACACTGTAGTTCCGCTTACAACAGTTAATACAGCCGAGAAAGCGGCAGAGCTTAAGAGCACAGTTAATGATATTACTGCTCCTACAGGCAACCGCGAGCGTTTTACAAATATTGAGGGCGGACTTCAGCTTGCTTATAATTTACTGAAAGAATCTGATGCGGCTTTTAAGTACGTTATATTTATTACTGACGGCTTTCCCACAACTTATATTGAAAGCGGAAGAAACAGCACAAGCCGTATTGTTGGCTACGATACCTATATGACAGGCTCTTATAATGCTTCTAAAGTAGGCACCGACGGTTACTTTGCCGACTCAGTAACCAAAAAGCTTTGTACCTATGGCGTTAATTATTCCGATAAAGCCGCCGACAGAGCAGACAACGTAGCTGAAACTATAAAAAACTCAGGTATAAACGTATTTTCAATCGGTATTGACGTAGGTGTGCAGAGTATCCCCGATTATCTGAACGCCGCAAAAAATACAGCTTTCACAACCATTGACCGAACACGCTCAACCCATGTTATCGGCAATTCTACCGAAAGCTACAAGGCTTGGCTTAGGGATGCTATCGCTGGCGGTCCTATGATTGAAGAAGCAGAAGACACCGAGGACATTCACCGCTATGCATCTGGTAACAGCAGTACCGAGCTTATAACTGCCTTTGAAAACATTCTTACAGATATCGAGCTTATACCTGCCGAGACTATGGAAGAAGCCTATACCCTTGACCCTATGAGCGATTACGTAGAGTTTATTAACTTCTACAATCCCGACGGCAGCGAGGTACAGGCGGTTATAAATACAAAGAATGGCAAAGATGTCGCTACCTTTGACAGTACCACTGAGACAATTAAATGGTGGCTTACAACTACTCAGAATTTTTACATTGACGATATTGGAAATTACGTGCTTTCCGTAAGCTATAAGGTAAGGGTGAAAAATGAAATGGATGGCTTTTTGTTCAGCAAAGCCTTCCCTACAAATGACACAACCACCTTCTACTTTAAAACAGTAGATTTCAGTACAGGCGAGCCATTGTTCGGCGACAACCACATTGATTATTTTATTCCCGAGGTTGAAGGTTACTACGGTGATTTCAGCTTTACAAAGCAAGACAGCATTACGGGACATCCTCTTGAGGGTGCGGTGTTTAGGTTAGAGCACTACGGCGAAAGCTGTCACATTTGCGGCGGTGATGCCGTAATAGAAGCACATACAGCCTCCAGCGATGAGCAGGGTGTAGTTAGCTTTGAAAACCTGCCCTCGGGTCACGAATACGCTCTTATTGAGGTTGAGCCTCCCGAAGGCTATCAGCCGGGTGCTATACACTCTGTGCATATTGCTTACGGCAAAACCTACTTGGACGGCAAGCTCGTAACCGATGAGTCTCCTGCGGTTATTACAAATAACGAAATCGTACCTGTTAAGGTTAAGCTTACAGCTCACAAAACCTTAGAGGGCAGAGAGCTAAAGGACAGAGAATTTACCTTTGTTCTTGAAGGCGAGTACATCAACAAATTCCACGAAAAGATGCACAATGACAATGATGGCAACGTGGAATTTTTCGAGATTATCTTCGACGACGAGGGTGTCTATAATTTTAAGGTTTACGAAGAAAAAGGACGCGACGAAACTGTTATTTATGATGATACGATTTATGAGATTCAGTTTATCGTTACCTTAAGTGATGATGGCAGGCAGTACCTTCTTGATACAAAGATAAACGGCAACGACATAGATAACGACACAGCGCCCGATGCATTTGAGTTTACCAATACACTGAGAAAGCCTGTGGGGGTTACCTTAAGTGCAGATAAGCTGTTTGACGGAAAAACTCCCGAGGACGGATTGTTTAACTTCGAGCTTATGGATTCTGAGGGCAAAGTTATTGATACTAAATCTACTGTAAACGGCGTTGCAACCTTTGACGAAATTGTTTATACAGAGGCTGGCGTTTACAGATATACAATCAGCGAATCTCACGAGTGCACAGCCGACGAAGCTGATACTGCAATTTTCTTCGACCATAACGTTTATGATGCAGTTGTAACTGTAACTGCACCCGAGAACAGCGACAGCTTTAAAGCAGAGGTTCAGTATTTCCTTAATGGCGAAAAGATAGATGAAATAGTTTTTGAAAACAAAACCAGAGGTGCGGCATCTCTTAAGCTTAATGCTCAGAAAACCCTTGACGGAAAAGCCCCTGAGGAAGGTCAGTTTACCTTTGAACTCAGACAAATTAACTGCGAGCTTGTAGACAGTCAGACTAACGATGCCGATGGTGTTGTTAGCTTTAAAACTCTGGAGTTTAATAAGGCGGGTTACTTTGTGTTCTTGCTTTCCGAGGCAAAGGGCGATGATGAGGGTGTTATTTACGACGAAACGGTTTATACCGTATTTGTGGTTAGTGAAGCACACCACAACATTGGCGAATATTTCTTGGAAGTTACCATCAGAGTAGCTGACGGTGATGAGTACAGGGATATCACTCATCTTCACGGTTCACATCTTGAGCTTATGCTTGACAAGGGCG
>JAUNEH010000021.1:22194-23803 GCA_030525665.1 Ruminococcus sp. | reverse complement strand
TTGAGTTATCAAAGTAGATAACTGTGCCATTTGACACATTTGCACCTGTGGGAGCAAGCTCAACACTGGCGGCTGAAACGGATGAAATGCCTATAGTAACCATAGACATAAGCATCATAACTGTAAGTACCACTGCGATTAAACGCTTAGCGATACGTTTACTTGTGCTCATTTAAATTCCTCCTAAATAAATTTTTAAATGAATTAAATCGTGTAAACCGTAATTCCAAAGGATTCTTTGTACTTTGGCATACGCCCTGTCGTCTGACCTCCGTCAGCGTTTTATAATATAAATAGTATAGGCTTTGCACTTTACATCATAAAACAAGCACACACTTTGGCAATTATTTTACTACAGAATTGTAACATTCAATACCAAATTTTTCAACCGATTTTTAAAAGTTTGATATACTTTTAACCATTTTCGTAGGGTGGCACAAATGATGCAGGGCAAAATTAGCACTTTTGCCTTGGCATTTTTTGATGTGCAAAATCAAAAAGCAAATTAGGGACATTAACATCGTGAGAAAAGTTAACGTTAATTTGCCGCAAATAACATTTCTGTTTCAGATTGGTTATGCGCAGAGTCGCCCCCATGGCAAATATTGTATCATCTGAGGTGATAACTTGCCACATTTGCTGTAGCAAAAACCGCTTCTTCTCTTTTATTTCGCACAAAATAAGTGCTTTTAACTTAGTTACATTTACTAAATTTTTAAAAACCCTTTACTTTTAAGATTTTGGGTGATATACTTACTTTAGTTATATTCGGCAATTTTACATAGGAGGAATATATAAATGAAAAAAGTTGTATCTTTATTAATCGCAGTTCTTCTTTTAGTTTGCGGTGTTGCTTCTGTTTCTGCGGAGGTAAGCCCTACTGCTTCTGTTGTTGACACAAAAATTACAATTGATGCTGTTGTTGTTCCTGACAATGCAGGTTCTGCTACTCCCAGCATCGACAATCCTTTCGAGTACGTTGTCGGCTCTGACGGTACAGTTACTCTTCAGGCAAGCACAAACGACGGCTTCAAGTTCTCTCATTGGGAATTTATTACAGGTGAGTTCGACATTATCGAAGGTTCACTTACAAGCTCTACTATCGTAATCCTTCCCAAGGGCGATACAAACATTCGTGCATACGCTCACTTTGCTGAGGAAGGTGCCGACGTTACAGAGCCTTCTTCTCAGACTCCTCAGAAGCCTGACGACGGTGACAAATCCCCCACAACAGGCGACGTTACACCTGTAGTTATCGCAGCATCTGCTGTTATGCTTATGCTCGGTGTTGCAGTTATCCTTAAGAAAAAGGCTTGCTGATTAGCTGATTAAATTAAACCTATAATTTATCCCCGCGGTTTTTACCACGGGGATATTTTGTTGCCGTCAACCTCGGTGGGCAATTCGACTGCGGAAAGGTTATGTCCAGAGGCGACCTTTCATTAACGGCGGTTTGGTTAAGGTTTTATATAATGTCACTACAACTACCGTAGGGGCGGATAATATCCGCCCGAAAAGCTTTTACTTATAACATGGCATAATGGGCGATTGAAAATCGCCCATTAAATACAATCTTGCAACAATAAAACCCCGCCGTTAAGCGGGGTTT
>JAUNEH010000021.1:587-22094 GCA_030525665.1 Ruminococcus sp. | reverse complement strand
GCCCGCCGTGGCTAACGGTCGGAATTGTCCATCATGGCTAACGATTTATTCTACTGTAACTGATTTTGCAAGGTTACGGGGTTTATCTACGTCGTTACCGCGTAATACAGACGAATAGTAAGCAACAAGCTGTAAAGGCACAATGGCGGACATCGGCATCAGCATTTCTTCGCACATAGGAACGCGAATAATGGTATCGGCTACGTCCTCGCCTACCTCGAAGCCTTCGCCGCACACAAGAAGCACCTTGGCACCTCTTGCCTTAACCTCCTTGATATTTGAGATGGTCTTATCAAAAAGGTCTGACTGTGTAGCAACAGCTATAACAGGCATACCGTCGGTAATAAGTGAGATTGTGCCGTGCTTAAGCTCACCTGCGGCATAGCATTCAGAATGAATATATGAAATCTCCTTAAGCTTCAAAGAGCCTTCCATTGAAAGAGCGTAGTCAAAACCTCTGCCGATATACAAAAGACTTTCAGCTTCAATAAGCTCTTTGGCTGCTTCCTTGGAAATTTCATCTGTAGATTTGATAATCTTAGCAATTCTTTCGGGCATTGCCATAAGCTCCGCTGTAAGACGCTTGCACTCAGCCTCGCTGATTTTGCCTTTCGCAAAAGCAAGCTCGAAGGAAAGCAGATACATAACAGCAATCTGCACCATATATGCCTTTGTAGATGCAACTGCAATTTCGGGACCTGCGTGGGTATAAACAAGCATATCGGACTCACGAGCAATAGAGCTTCCCTTAGCGTTTACTACACCCATAACCTTTGCACCAAGTGCCTTCGAAACACGTAACGCCTCGAGGCTGTCGGCGGTCTCGCCCGACTGAGAAATAATAATAACCAAGTCGCCCTCGCCTACCAAAGGAGCACGATATCTGAACTCGGAAGCAATATCAACCACAACGGGAACACGCGCAAGCTTTTCGATGGCATACTTGCCCACCATACCTGCGTGCATTGCAGTACCGCAAGCTACAATAAACACCTGCTTTATATCCTTAAGGTTTTCCACTGTAATAGAGCATTCCTCAAGACTGGGCATACCATGAAAAACTCTGGGAGCAACTGTCTTTCTTACTGCGTCGGGCTGCTCGTTGATTTCCTTAAGCATATAGTGCTCGTAACCGCCCTTTTCTGCGGCATCCATATCCCAGTCAGCGGTTTTAAGCTCTTTTTCTATAGAATTACCTTTTAAATCGGTAAAGCTTATGTCACCCTCGGCAATGCGGGCAATCTCATCGTGCTCTAAAAGGTAATAATCTTTAGTATACTTGATAATTGCAGGAACGTCAGAAGCGATAAAGCCTTCATCGTCCTTTACGCCTACTATAAGAGGACTTCCGCGTCTTACGGCGTAAATTACGTTGGGAATATCCTTGAAAAGGATGCCAAGTGCAAAGGAACCCTGAACCTCGGCAAGAGTTTTTTCAATAGCTTTTACTGGGTCGCCTTCGTAGTTAAAGTCAAGAAGCTTTGCTACAACCTCAGTATCTGTTTCGCTGTAAAACTCACGGCCTTCGGCTTCGAGTCTTTCCTTAAGCTCACGGTAATTCTCAATAATACCGTTATGTACCAAGGTTACATACTCGCCGCCAATATGGGGGTGAGAATTAATATCAGAAGGCTTGCCATGAGTTGCCCAACGGGTATGGCCTATGCCTGCACTTCCCTTGGGAAAAAGCTCTGCCTTCATTTTATCTTCAAGGTTTTTAAGTCTGCCTTCGGCCTTGATAACATTTACGTCCCCGTTTTCAAAAACTGCAATACCTGCCGAATCGTAACCTCGGTACTCCAGCTTTGAAAGAGCATTAACCAAAACCTCACTGCAATCATTTTTACCTACATATCCGACTATTCCGCACATAGGAAATCTCCTTCAAAATGGATTTTGTTTTGCTTAGTTTATCTTATGCTTAAAGGTGGGAACAATTGATGATAACATTTCCACAACCTTTTCGCTGTTGTTTTCGTCTGCGTATTTTTTAAGCTCAGAAAGCTTTGAAAGCAGGTCTTCTTCGTCAATGGCAATCTGATTGCCGATGAAGATTTTCTTGTTTTCGGTGGACTTAAGTCCCTCTTCGTTCATCAGAAGCTCTTCAAAAAGTTTTTCGCCCGGACGAAGACCGGTGAACTTAATCTCAACGTCCCTGTATGGCACCTTACCATACATTCTGATAAGGTTTTCAGCCAAGGTTGTAATCTTAACAGGGTCGCCCATATCAAGAACGAAAATTTCGCCGCCATGTGCCATAGCACCTGCCTGAAGCACTAACGACACAGCCTCGGGAATTGTCATAAAGTAGCGGATAATGTCGGGGTGTGTAACGGTAACGGGTTTGCCGCTTTCAATCTGACGGCGAAAAAGAGGAATAACCGAGCCGTTAGAGCCTAATACGTTACCGAAACGAGTTGTAACAAAGTCGGTTTTTGTGCTGTGCTGAGCCTTATACTGGGCAATCATTTCGCAACAGCGTTTGGTAGCACCCATTACATTAGTGGGGTTAACAGCCTTGTCTGTAGAAATCATAACAAATTTTTCTACGCCGTAAACCTCGGCAAGGGTTGCCACGTTCTGAGTGCCGAAAATATTGTTTTTTACAGCTTCCTCAGGAGAGGTTTCCATAAGAGGAACATGCTTGTGAGCCGCGGCATGGAAAACGATATTGGGTCCGTATTCCTTAAATATGCTATCCATCTTGTCGTAATCTCTTACCGAAGCAATAAGAGTAACAAGATTTAATCTGTCCTCGTGCTCTAAAAGAAGCTCCTGCTGAATGTCGTAAGCATTATTTTCGTAGATGTCTACAATGATAATCTGCTTAGGGTCGTAATTTGCAATCTGCCTTACAAGCTCAGAGCCTATGGAGCCGCCGCCGCCTGTAACCATACAAACCTTGCCCTTAATAAACGCTTTTATGCTTTCTTTGTCAAAGGATATGGGGTCTCTGCCTAAAAGGTCCTCAATTTTTATATCCTGAACCTGCTTTAAAATTCCCTTGCCGCGGCTCGTATCGTCAAAATACAGCTCGCTTAAATATGGTACCATTTTAATGTTACACTGGGTTTCAGAGCAAATTTCAAGAATTTGCTTTCTTTCTTCGTCGGTACAGGAGGGAATGGCAAATAAAATAAGGGAAATGTTGTTCGACTTACAAATTTGAGGAATATCCTGAGTATTACCCAGCACTGGCACACCGCCTATTTTTGTGCCGTACTTAGCCCTGTTGTCATCAACCATACACACAGGAAAAATGTCGTGAGAAGGGTTGTTGGGGTCACTTTTGGCACTTTCAATATCGGCTAAAATAAGCTTTGCTGCCTGACCTGCACCTACAATAAGGGTGCGTCGGCTGTTTTCTTCCCTGCCTGCTTCAGTAAGACGAACAATTGCCTTTTTGAAAAGGACCCTGATAAACAACATACAGAAAAGAGCCGCAAGGTAAAATATAATATAATAAACAAACGGAAAACCGCCGTCAAACATCTTGAAGTAATATGAAAAAACACCGCTTACGCCAAAGCTTAGCGTAACAGCTATGCCGCAAAGCAAAAAGTCCTTCTTGCCGTAAAGTCGCCAGAAAAAGGAATACGCACCGAAGCTTAACAAAAACAAAAGCGTAAAAAGCCCTACAATGCCGAGCAACAGCGTCATAGTAGACCACGGAACCGAAAAATTCTGAGAAGGCGAAACACCACGCAGAATATCTGCCCACATAAGTGCCAGATTAGAGAACGTGCCTGTAACCGCCACGATAAGTATATCTGCGATAAGTAAAAATCCTTTACGGGAACTGAATTTCTTCATCACTTTACCTCTGTCAAAGAAATAATGTACGCAATTTTACAGATAAATTATACAACTTATAAGTCGTGATGTCAATTAAAGATTAATATAAACATTTTTCGTTGATTTTCTTATTTTATATGTTATAATACAAGATGAATAATTGTGAAGTTTGTTGCGAAATGTCTTTTATTTAATATTCCGAGGGGTAGAGAATATGTATAAATTTATCAAACGCTGTGCAGATGTTGTTATTTCTCTGTTAGGGCTAATCATTTTATCTCCCGTACTGGCAATTACCGCGTTGTGCATTAAGCTTGACTCAAAGGGTTCTGTTATTTTTAAACAGCAAAGACTCGGCAAGGACGGTAAGGTTTTTGATATCTACAAATTCCGCAGCATGTGCGTAGGTGCCGAGCATACAGGCTCCGGCGTTTACTCGGGCAAAGGCGACGCAAGGGTTACTAAGGTAGGCAAATTTATACGTGCCACCAGCATCGATGAGCTTCCTCAGCTTGTGAATATTCTAAAGGGCGATATGAGCATCATAGGCCCCCGTCCCCCGCTTACATACCACCCTTGGCCTTTGGAGGATTACTCTGAGGAACAAAAGCATATGTTTGACGTGCGTCCCGGCGTAACAGGCTGGGCACAGGTAAACGGCAGAAAGGACGTAGAGTGGAACAAGCGTATCGAGCTTAACGTATGGTACACAAGAAATATTTCTTTTTTCCTTGATTTCAAGATTTTCTTTATATCTATTTTCAAGGTGCTCAAAAACGCCGACAACGAAAACACCACCGAAACAGCCGCCAAGGCTCAGGCTGAGAAAAAGGCAACTGTCAACAAATAATGTCGCCTTGCATAAAGTATAGCGGGGAGGTTTTTATATGAAGCTTCTTTTAACAGGAGCATTTCAGTATACCGAAGAGCAGCTTAACGCACTGAAAAGTGCAGGCTTTGAAATTACATATATCCAAAACGAGCTCGAGCCGCTTTCTGTTGACTGCAGTCAGTTTGACGCAGTTGTGTGCAACTCTCTTTTTATGTCTAACAACGTTGAAGACTTTGAAAGCCTCAGGGCGGTTCAGCTTACCAGTGCAGGCTACGACAGAATTCCCGTAAGCCGATTTGCTCAAAGGGGAATTGCACTTTTTAACGCAAAAGGCGTTTATAACATACCAATGGCAGAATGGGCGTTGCTTAAAGCCCTTGAAATTTACAAGGACAGCAAATTCTTTTACAAAAACCAGGAACAAAAGCTTTGGGAGAAAAACCGTAACCTTCTTGAGCTTTACGGGAAAACCGTTCTTATTATCGGTGTTGGCAACATCGGTCAGGAATGTGCAAAACGCTTCAAGGCATTCGGCACAAGGGTACTGGGTGCCGATATCTTTGACAGCAAATGTGAATTTGTAGACGAATTCTTTTATATGGACAGCTTGCATACTGCACTTAAGCTTTGCGACATAGCTCTGCTATGCTTGCCTCTTACCGAAAAAACCCAGCACATCATAAACGAAGAAACCTTAAGCTATTTAAAGGATGATGCTGTGCTCATAAATATTTCCAGAGGCAAAATCATTAACGAAGCCGACCTTATCAAGACTATATGTGACGGCAAACTAAGAGGCGTAGCCTTGGATGTTTTTGAAGAAGAGCCGCTTTCGCCTCAAAGTCCGTTGTGGGCTCTCCCGAGGATGCACGTTACTCCTCACAACAGCTTTGTTTCAGACGCCGTAAACGGGCGGCTTTTTGAGCTTATCTACAAAAATCTTACAGAGTTTGATTACGGCAAAAACTAAATTTGAAAGGTATATTATGGATAAAAAATCTGTTCTTATTATATTCGGCGGAAATTCAACCGAGCACGAGGTTTCCTGTAAATCGGTTATGAATTTTATTAAAAACATACCTGACTCAAAATACGAAAAACACCTTGTAGGCATCAAGAAAAGCGGCGACTGGGTATACTACACCGCTGACACCGCTTTAATTGCTCAGTGCAAATGGTACGACGAAACCTCAAACACACCTGCAATGCTTTGTCCGGGTAAAGGTCTTGTGCTGTTAAACGGAAATAACGACGTTATTCACATTGATGCAATCATTCCGGTGCTTCATGGCAAAAACGGCGAAGACGGAACTATTCAGGGACTTTTTGAGCTTTGCTCTATTCCATATGTAGGCTGCGGTGTAGTAGCATCTGCCGTTTCGATGGACAAAGCCTACACCAAAATCATTGTAGACAGCCTTAAAAACATTCCTCAGGCAAATTACGTTTTAGTCAGACTGGGAGAAAGCGAAAGCTATATTGATAAAGCTGAGAAGACCTTAGGCTATCCCATGTTTGTTAAACCCTGCAAATCCGGCTCTTCACAAGGTGTTTCCAAAGCAGAAAACCGCGAAGAGCTTATTAATGCAGTAAACCTTGCACTTAAGCACGACTCCAAGGTGCTTATCGAAGAAACCATTAAGGGCCGCGAGCTTGAGTGTGCAGTTTTAGAGAAAAACGGCACACTTGTCTGCTCAAACGCAGGCGAAGCTGTAGCAGGCGACGTTTTCTACAGCTATGAGGCTAAGTATAACAACGCCGATTCAAAAACCGTTCTTAACCCCGATATTCCCGAAGGCGTAAATGAAACAGTTAAAGAATATGCCGAGGCCATTTTTAAAGCCTTAGGTTGTAACGGACTCTCAAGGGTTGACTTTTTTATGGAAGACTCCGGCAGAGTAGTATTTAACGAAATCAATACCCTGCCCGGCTTTACCGAAATCAGCATGTATCCCATGATGATGGGTGAAGTCGGCTACCCCATTGAAAAATTAATGGAAGAGCTTATAGAAGGAGCAGGAATTTCGAAATAAATTTAAAGTAAGCCATATAATTCAAATAGGTGGAGTTGTATAAAATGAGCATAGAAATTTTAAAAGAGCAAATCAAAGCCGAGTTAGACAAAAACAGTTTGTACAGAGAAATGCTGTTCAGACGCGGCTATCTTTTTACAAGTAACCAAATCAAGGCTACCGAGGAGTACCCCTTTTACGGAATATGGTCAGAAACCATAATAAATGGTTATTACCTTTATGTACAAAAAGAACAGACCTTCTATGTTCAGTCAGATTCAGATTTAACTGCTGTTATTATAGGACACGCATATAATCCGTTTAATATGATGTACGACGAAAACGAAATATGCAAAGAACTTATTACATGCTATAAAAACGGTTTATCCGATTATTTTGACAAGGTTTCCGAGCTTACCGGCTTACATGTTATTATGCTAATAGACGGCAAGAAGGTAATAGCCTGTCAGGATGCTTGCTCACTTACAGGCTGCTACTTCGGAAAAATTGACGGAGCAATGTATATTACCGAGCATCCTCAGCTTGTTGCTGACCTGTGCAACCTAAAAATGGACCCAATGGTCGAAAAGCTGGTAGAATCCAAATGCTATAATATCGGTAACCGCCATCTTCCCGGAAACCTATCTCCTTATAAAGAAATTACTCGTCTGGGTGCCAATACATATTTGAATTTTGATAATGATTTCTCAATAGTCAGATTTTACCCCACCGCACCCCATCCGGAATTCACTACCGACAACGAAAAGGCTGATAATATCAAGAAAATCGGTGATTTAATTCACAACGGTATTGAGTGCTGCACTAAAAAATGGGACAGATGCACCATTTCCCTTTCGGGAGGCACCGACAGCAAAACCACCCTTGCCTGTGCAAATGGATTATACGACAAATTCACATACTTCAGTTTCCATTCAAAGCCACAGGAGCTTGTGGATGCCAAGGGTGCTAAAACAATCTGCGACAAACTCGGACTCGAGCATGTCTTATATGAAATACCTCAGGAAAACAGCAAAATCAAGGATTTTGAATTCATCAAAAAGCTTTTACAACATAATACAAACTATTTTGTTAATCTTGCGGACAACGAAATTCGTAAATACATCTACCTTCACGACTTAAACGCATATGATATCGAACTTAAGTCATGGGCGTCCGAGGTTGCTCGTGTATTTTTAGAGCGAAAATATCAAACCAACATTCCCACAACTTTAAGCGAACGCCATTGCAGTATTTTCCAAACCAGATACTTTGGTCATCCGTCTCTGCTTAAGTGGTCTGATAAGACTTACTATAAGTTCTTAAGAGACATACACCTTGAAAAGCCCCTTTTCAACTTTGAGCACACCGATTCATTTTATTGGGAAATCCGCATGGGCTGTTGGGGTGTATCTGTTGTTTCGTCGCAACAGCTTTACCACAGAACAACCATGCCTATGAACAACAGAAAAATTCTGGAGTTATTCCTTTCTTTCCCTCACGACGAGAGAAAGTCAGACTCTGTGCACAAAAGAATTATGGAGTACAAAAACAAAGACGTGGTTGATGCAAAGGTTGAAATTCCTAATCTTTATTTCCATAGCTACAGAATCTGGATGGAGAAAATATTCTATAAGCTGAGAACCATTTTTTACAGACCAAAAAAATAATATATGAATCCATCTTTGAAAAAACGATTATTTGTTATACCTGCTGTCGCTGTTATCTTAGCTTTGCTATTAACTGCAAGCATTCTTGCCAGCTACTATCCTTTAATCATTTCCCGATACAGTCTGGGTTGTGTAAAAGCTAAAAACAACATAAACATTGTCATAATTGCCGACCTTCACGATTCTTCCTTTGGTAAAGATAACGAGAGGATGATTGAAAAGGTAAAGCAGCAAAAGCCTGATTTAATTCTTACGGTAGGCGATATGATAAGCGACTACCGTGAAGATTACTCTTATCTTTCTTCGCTTTACGCTAATTTATCGGACATTGCTCCTACTTACTGCTCTTTAGGAAATCACGAGCTTTCTCATCCAGAGAGCGAAAAACTCAAAGAAATACTCAGTCGGCACGCAAATCTTCTTGATAACGAATACACCGAAATCACTGTAAATGGCACCGATATCCGTATAGGCGGACTTATGGATTACCACCCCGACAACGAGGATTTAAACGCTTTTATACGGGAATTTGCCGACACCAACAAATTCACACTTTTAATGAGCCATTGCCCTGAGTATTATATTTGGGGCGTAGATGAGGTTAAAATTGACTTAATGGTTTCGGGGCACACTCACGGCGGTCAGGTAATACTGCCTTTTGCAGGAGGGGTTTTCGCCCCGGAGCAAGGGTATTTTCCTTACTACGACTATGGCATTTTTGACGAAGAAAGCACTACTTTGGTTATTACACGCGGTCTGGGCTCATCAAAGCAAAGGGTACCGCGTTTTAACAATCCCCCCGAAATAGTAAGCCTTACTATTTCACCCGAGGTAAGCTATGAACAATAAGCCTTTGGAAATCGAATACAAATTTTTAATTGAAATGCCTGATTTAAAGGTACTGTCGGCACAACCGCAATTTCGCGAGAAAAAGCTTTGCCAGATGTATCTGGAGCTTCCTGTGGGTATGAGCGAATTCGGAACAAGGTGCCGAATCCGCAAAACCGAAGAAAACGGCAAGGTAAGCTTTTGCAAAACCTTTAAAAAAGACGTTACCGCACTTACAAGAATAGAAGTAGAAGAAGAAATAACAGAGGCAGAGTACACCTCGCTTTCTCAATTTTTACGCAAGGGCACTGCCGCTGTAGAAAAATCAAGGTTTACTTTTTTCTACGAAGGTCACACCTGCGAAATAGACGTTTTTCCTTTCTGGAAAACACAGGCGTTTCTTGAAATCGAGGTAGAAAGCGAAACCGTAACACCATCTATCCCCGACTTTATCAAGGTTATAAAAGACGTCAGCAAGGATAAACGTTACCGTAATTCTGCCCTTGCAAAGGGAATTTTTGACGGTACGCTTACATAAAACATTGACTTATCACCCATTGCGTGGTAAAATACTTTTAGAAATATAATTTCGGAGGAATTTATTATGACAATCAAAACTCTTGATACCAAAAATCTTTGTGAGTCCGCAAAGTGTGGCGGTTGCGGTGAGTGCCAGACTTCTTGTCAGTCTGCTTGCAAAACAAGCTGTGGCGTTGCCAATCAGGAATGCGAGAACACAGAGAACAAGTAATTTGTTTTAATTACGCAAAGCTTTGCCGCCTTTTGGCGGCATTTTTTGTGATTAGGAGATATTTTTATGATACATTGCTATAAGCTCTCGGGACTTAACATAGTCCTCGATATTTACTCTGGCTCGGTTCACGTTGTGGACGAGGTAGCCTTCGACATAATTAATATGTACGAGGAAAAGTCTCATAACGAGATTATCAGCTTCATATTAAATAAATACCCCGACAACCCCGATGTTAACGAGGCTGAAATCAATGACTGCTTTAAACAGATTGAAGCCTTAAAGTCAGCAGGTAAGCTTTTTGCTCCCGATACATACGAAGGCATGGCAGGCAAGCTTAAAGAAAAAAGCAAAGGCGTTATCAAGGCACTTTGCCTTCATATTGCCCACACCTGCAACCTTAATTGCTCTTACTGCTTTGCTTCCCAAGGTAAATACCATGGCGAGCGTGCTATGATGAGCTTTGAGGTAGGCAAAAAAGCCCTAGATTTTCTTATTGAAAATTCAGGCACACGCAGAAACCTTGAGGTTGACTTTTTTGGCGGCGAACCGCTTATGAACTTTGAGGTTGTAAAAGAGCTTGTCGCCTATGCAAGAAGTGTAGAGAAAGAGCATAACAAAAATTTCTACCAACGGAGTTTTAGTAGACCAAGATGTTATCGACTTTGCAAACAAAGAGTGCAGCAACGTTGTTTTAAGCCTTGACGGCAGAAAAGAAATCCACGACCGTTTTAGAGTAGACTATCAGGGTAACGGAAGCTGGGAGAAAATCGTACCTAAATTTCAGGATTTTGTTGCTCAGCGTGGCGGCAAAAACTATTATATGCGTGGTACCTTTACCCACGCAAACCCCGACTTTTTAAACGACATCAAAGAAATGCTTAATTTAGGCTTCAAGGAGCTTAGCATGGAGCCTGTGGTTTGCTCAAAAGACGACCCCAGCCGCCTTACAGAGGAAGACTTAGAGATTGTTATGAAGCAGTACGAGGAGCTTGCAGAGCTTATGCTTAAAAAGCACCGCGAAGGCGACCCCTTTACTTTCTACCATTATATGATTGACCTTAAGGGCGGCCCATGCATTTACAAGCGACTTTCGGGTTGCGGCTCGGGTACCGAGTATATGGCGGTTACCCCTTGGGGTGACCTTTACCCCTGTCACCAGTTTGTAGGCGAAGAAAAATTCCGCTTAGGCTCAGTTTTCGAGGGCGTAACCAATACCGCAGTACAAGAGGACTTTGCCTCCTGCAACGTATACGCCCACGAAGAATGCAAGGACTGTTGGGCAAAGCTTTACTGCTCGGGAGGCTGTGCGGCTAACGCCTACCATTCTACAGGCTCGGTAAAAGGGATTTACGAGGACGG
Source organism: Ruminococcus sp. (assembly GCA_030525665.1). Classification (GTDB taxonomy): domain Bacteria; phylum Bacillota; class Clostridia; order Oscillospirales; family Acutalibacteraceae; genus Ruminococcoides. The sequence continues at coordinate 10,847 of JAUNEH010000021.1, read as the reverse complement.
CTGTAAGCTCTTTAAAAAGCGTATGGAATGTGCCATTATGCTTGAATGTGCCAAAGCTCTTGACGAATAATTATGAATACACCGATTTGTGATTTTGTAAATAAATATGCAGAAAGCACGTGTGCTCGTCTGCATATGCCCGGACATAAGGGCAAAGTCTTTTTAGGCTGTGAGCATCTTGATATCACCGAAATAGCGGGAGCAGATGTGCTGTACTCGGCTAAAGGAATTATTAAGGAAAGTATGGACAACGCCGCCTCACTTTTCGGCAGTGCAAAAACCCTTTATTCTACAGAGGGCTCGTCACTTTCTATCCGCGCTATGCTTTACTTAACGGCACTTTATGCCAAGGAAAAGGGCAAAAAGCCTGTTGTTTTAGCAGGCAGAAATGCCCATAAGGCTTTTTTAAGCGGTGCCGCTTTAAACGACATTGAGGTAAGCTGGCTGTATCCCGAAGAAACCGAAGGACTTTTAAGCTGTAAAATCACCCCCGAAAAGCTTCGTGTTTACCTTGAAGATATACAGGAAAAACCTGTAGCACTTTACGTAACCAGCCCCGACTACCTTGGAAATATTTCGGATATAACCGGGCTTTCGAAGATTTGCAAGGAATTCGGCTTGCTTTTGCTTGTCGACAACGCTCATGGTGCTTATCTTAATTTTCTCGAAAGCTCTCAGCACCCAATTGCTCTTGGTGCAGATATTTGTTGTGACTCTGCTCACAAAACCTTGCCTGTACTGACAGGCGGCGGGTATCTGCATATAAGCAAATATGCCCCCACGGTTTTTAAAACTCAGGCAGAATTCGCTATGTCTCTTTTTGCTTCCACAAGTCCCTCTTACCTTATTATGCAATCTCTTGATATGGCTAACAAATATCTGGAAGAGAGATACAGAGATATTCTTTTGGCTTTTATAAAGAAAGTCGAAAATTTAAAGCAAACGTTAGTTGAGGCAGGCTACACTCTTTTTGGAAACGAAGCCTTAAAAATTACAATTTCGGCTAAAAAATACGGCTACTCAGGCACTGAGCTTGCAGAAATTCTTGAAAAAAAGGGGATTTGCCTCGAGTTTTCAGACAACGACTTTTTAGTGCTTATGCTTTCAGCTGAAAATTCAGACTCTGACCTCGAAAGAATTAAATCTGTGCTGTTATCAGTAAAAAAGCAAGATGAAGTAAAGCTACCTTGTCCTAAAGTCAATGTGCTGAAAAAAGCTTTAAGCATAAAAGAAGCACTTTTCTGTTTAAATACAGAAGTTGACGTAAAAGAAGCCGAGGGCAAAATTTTGGCAAGCTATGCAATTTGCTGCCCTCCTGCTGTACCCATTGCGGTTTGCGGCGAAATAATTGACAAAAGTGCTGTTGATGCTTTTAAATATTACGGTATTGAAAAAATAAGAATAATAGATTAAGCTGTGGCTCTCCTTATGTTTACAGGAGAGCCATTGTTAAAATTTACATTTTATTTGTTGACAAAAGGCTATAAAAAGGAATACTATAACTATAATAAATTAAAAGGAGGCGTTTATATGGTGCAGGCTATGGCGGACGTTGCCGTTGTCGGCTTAAGAATTATGCTTAGCATTTATGCAGTGTTCATTGTGTACCACTGCTTTGCCTCCATGCGTCGCCACAAACGCCCCGAAAAGCCCCTGCTAATGCTTTATAACAGGCGTTTTGATATAAAAATCCCCGTACTTTTCTGGGAAAATTCTATTGGCAGAGCAAGAGGCAGTGACATTGTAATCGAAGATGGTACGGTTTCCAGAAGCCACTGTGTGCTTTTAAGGCGAAAGGCAGGATGGTTTATTAACGACACAGGCTCGAAATCCGGCACAAAGGTAAACGGCAAACGCGTTTCGGGCAGAACTCAGGTTTTTATTGACGACACTATTACCATAGGCGGCACAAGCCTTATTTTGATGAGAGGCGAAGCATACAACGAGGACATAAGGCCCTCTTGGTTTTTCTCAAAGGCTTCACATAAGCCTTCGGTTTCATCAGGTCTTCTGCTTATTTTAGTTAACCTTTTTCACCTTTTTATGACCGGCGAAATCTGTGTTACAACAAATTCGCTTAATCTGAATGCGCTTATGATTTTCGGTATCGTAACTGCATTTTCGTGGGTGCTTTACGCCTTTTCGGCAGGCGTTTTTTCACGCAAAAATTTCGAACTCGAAACCCTTGCCTTGTGGCTTACGGGACTTGGCTCGCTTCTTTTAGTAGAGCAGGATATGTCTGACGCCATTGTTCAGGTAGCATCTGCTGTTGCAGGTGCAATACTTTATATGGCAATCCTTGCTTTTATAAAAAATCCCGACAGAGTTATTAAATGGCGTTGGGCAATTATGATTGCCGCCTTAGGCTTTTTGGCAGTAAACCTTGTTTTTGGTACTGTTGAATTTGGTGCCGCAAACCGTATTTACATCGGCGGAATATCTGTTCAGCCCTCTGAAATTGTAAAAATTGCGTACATCTTTGTAGGTGCGGCGGCTCTGGACTATCTGCAGACAAGGCGTAACTTTTTAGAGTTTATTGTTTTCTCTGCTATGTGTGTAGGTGCCTTGGCACTTATGGGCGACTTTGGTACCGCACTTATATTTTTCGTAACCTTTATTGTAATTTCCATAACCCGTTCCGGCGACTACAAAACCGTAATTCTTGCACTTGTAGGTGCCGCCTTTGCGGTGCTTCTGGTTTTAAACTTCAAGCCATATATTGCCGAGCGTTTCTCCATTTGGGGACACGCTCTTGACGACCCTTACGACCTTGGCTATCAGCAGGCAGGCACATTGACAAGCATCGCCTCGGGCGGACTTTTCGGCACAGGTGTGGGCAGCGGAAACTTACGGTACTACGGTGCTTCTGAAACCGACCTTGTTTTTGGTATTGTAACTGAGGAAATGGGACTAATAATCGCAATTACAATTGCAATTTCAATTTGCGGTCTTGTTTTTTATACACGCGCCATGACAACCCGAAGCCGCAGCACGTTTTACTCGATTTCTGCCTCCTGTGCGGCGACTCTTCTTTTAGTACAAATGAGCCTTAATATTTTCGGCTGTACCGACATACTGCCCCTTACAGGAGTTACCCTGCCCTTTGTCAGCGCAGGCGGTTCCAGCATGCTTTCCTGCTGGGGACTTTTAGCCTTTATTAAGGCGGCAGACGAAAGAACGTATAGTAAAAAATCGTAGGGACGATTATTAATTGCCCTCTGAACCTTTTAATATAAGCCAAACCTTTCGGGCGGATAATATCCGCCACTACAGTAGGTGACTTAAAATGAAAAAGACTATGTCAAGAAGCATAATATCCCTTATTTTAGCTACAGCTTTTTTGCTGGGGCTTGGCTTCTTGTGCGTAAAATATGTTATTGATGCAGACCTGTGGGCGGCTCAGAGCTACAACCCCTATATGGTGTCGGGACAAGGTCTTGCAAATGCAGGCGACATTTTAGACCGTAACGGCGTAGTCCTTGCAACAAGCGAAAACGGCGAGCGAATTTATAATGAAAATGAAAGCACACGCAAAGCCTTGCTTCACACCGTAGGTGACGGCTCCTATAACATTGCAACTGCTGTGGAAACTGCTTACCGCGACCGCATTTCGGGTCATAGCAAAATTTTCGGCTATGGTCTCCCGCAAAGCCTTAAGGGCAAACAAAATGTTGAAATCACCCTTGACGCCGAGGTTTGCACCGAGGTTTACGAGGCTTTTGAAGGCAGAAAGGGTGCCTGCTTTGTGTATAACTACAAAACAGGTGAGATTCTTACCATGGTAAGTGCACCTACCTATGACCCTATGAATATTCCCGAAACCCCCGAGGACGGCTCTTACCTTAACAACTGTATTTCCTCTACCTACACTCCCGGTTCAATTTTCAAGATAATTACTGCCGCCGCAGGTTTTGAACACGTTAACGGATACAAAAATACGACCTTCAACTGCGAAAGTAAAAAGGAAATCGGAAATTACGAAGTAACCTGTCTTGAAAAGCATAAAAGCCTTAGTCTTCACAATGCCTTTGCTTATTCATGCAACATTGCGTTCGGTGACTCGGCACTTCTTGTTGGCAAAGAAAACTTACAGAAAACCGCCGAGGCTATGGGCATTAATAAAAGCTTTCGAATCGGCGAGGTATATACAGCCGCGGGGCATTTTGACGTAAAAGATGCCGACGATATTTCTATCGCCTGGTCAGGCATCGGTCAATACACCGATACCGTTAATCCTGCACAGATGGCAATCCTGTGCGGTGCAATTGCTCAAGGAGGCGAAACAAGGCTTCCCCACTATGTAAAGGGCGAAAACTCAGGTAAAAGCGGACGCCTTATGAGCGAAGAGGTTGCCTCAAGCCTTAATGACCTTATGCGGTACACCATATCCGACTATTATGGCGACGGTATGTTTGAAGGTCTTACAGTATGTGCCAAAACAGGTACTGCCGAGGTTGGCGAGGGTAAGCTTCCAAACGGATGGATGATAGGCTACAGCACCGACGAGGATGCTCCTTTAGCCTTTGCCGTCGTGGTCGAAGAAGGCGACTACGGATTTTACAGTGCAGGTCCTATTGCAAGAATTGCAATGCTGGGCTCTGCTGATGCTATTAGAAACAAATAAAAACAAACGAGGTTTATTATGAAAAAAATCACACTTTACAAAATCTTTTACATTGCCGCTATTATTTTAGCCGCTGCTTTCTGCGTACTTGTAGCAATTGACTCTTACCGCTACACAAACACTCTTAACTCCGCACCCTTTTACGTTTTCGTACTTGCAAGGGCGTTGGTTTTCTTAACCCCTGCACTCATCGCATTTATCGTAGGCAAAATTTTACATAAGAAAAGCAAGTGATGAAAAGCTTCCCATAGCAGGGAAGCTTTTTTATTCCCCGCCGTCAGTAAAGTTTTCCTCTGTAGTTGACCTTTACAAAGGCAGAATCGCCTACCGTGGCTAACGGTCATAAAAACTTTACAGTATATCTTAAATTCTTCTTTATTTTTAGTACGAACTATGATATACTTATTTAAATATATTAAAATGGCTTAATATGTAATTTTGATAGATATGAAAGGAAGAGATATATGGGACTTTTAAAAACCCTCTTCGGCGACTACAGCAAAAAGGAGCTTAAAAGAGTAAAGCCTCTTTGCGACAAGGTTCTGGCACTTGAACCTGCTTATGAAAAAATGACCGACGCCGAGCTTAAGAATCAGACAGTACTTTTCAGAGAAAGACTTGAAAAAGGCGAGACGTTAGATGATTTGCTCCCCGAGGCTTTTGCGGTTTGCCGCGAGGCTTCATGGCGTGTACTTGGTATGAAGCATTTCCCCGTTCAGATTATCGGCGGTATTATTCTTCATCAGGGCAGAATTGCCGAGATGCGTACAGGTGAAGGTAAAACATTGGTTGCTACCTTACCTGCTTACTTAAACGGCTTAACCGGCAAGGGCGTTCACATTGTTACAGTCAACGACTACCTTGCAAAGCGTGACTCTGAGTGGATGGGCAAGCTTTATCGCTTTTTAGGCCTTACTGTAGGTCTTATTATCCACGATATGCCTAACGATTTAAGAAAGAAGCAATACGAAGCTGACATTACATACGGCACAAACAATGAGCTTGGCTTTGACTATCTTCGTGACAATATGGTGGTATACAAAGAGCACCGCGTTCAGCGTAAGCACGTTTTCGCAATCGTTGACGAGGTTGACTCTATCCTCATTGACGAAGCCCGTACTCCCCTTATTATTTCGGGCAAGGGCGACAAATCCACCGACCTTTATCAAAAAGCCGACTCCTTTGCAAAACGTCTTAAAAAGCACGTTTTCACCGAGGTTGACAATAAAGAAAATATGGAAGAATTCTTCGAGGAGCAGGGCATCGACTACTTTGTAGACGAAAAGGCAAAGACCTGTACCTTAACTCAGGTTGGTGTTAAAAAGGCAGAAAGCTACTTTGGTTTAGATAACCTTACCGACCCTGAAAACCTTACTTTACAACACCACATCAATCAGGCAATACGTGCCCACGGTATTATGCACCTTGACATCGACTACGTTAACAAAGACGGCGAAATCGTTATTGTTGACGAGTTTACAGGCCGTCTTATGTACGGCAGACGTTACAACGAAGGCTTACATCAGGCAATTGAAGCTAAGGAAGGCGTAAAAATCCAGAATGAAAGCAAAACCCTTGCAACCATTACTTTCCAGAACTACTTCCGTCTTTACGAAAAGCTTTCGGGTATGACAGGTACAGCCATGACCGAGGAGCAGGAGTTTAAAGAAATTTACGAGCTTGATGTCGTTGAAATCCCCACCAACAAGCCCTTGGCAAGAATTGACGAAAATGACGCTATTTACTTAAACGAACAGGCAAAATACAACGCCGTTATCGACACAATTATAGAGTGCCACGAAAAAGGTCAGCCTGTGCTTGTAGGTACAATTTCTATTGAGAAATCCGAGCTTCTCAGTAAGCTTCTTAAAAAACGCGGCATTGAGCACAACGTACTTAATGCAAAACACCACGAAAAAGAAGCCGAAATCGTTGCTCAGGCAGGTAAATTTGGTGCCGTTACCATTGCTACCAACATGGCAGGCCGAGGCACCGATATTATGCTTGGCGGTAATGCCGAATTTATGGCAAAAAACAAAATGCGTAAAATGGGCTTTACCGATGAGCTTTTAGCTGAGGCCACTGGCTTTGGTGACACCAACGACGAAGAAATCTTAGAGGCAAGAAAAACCTTCTCAGAGCTTAACGCTCAGTTTAAAGAAGAAATCAAAGATGAAGCAGAAAAGGTAAGGGCCGCAGGCGGTCTTTACATTATAGGCACAGAACGCCACGAATCCCGAAGAATCGACAACCAGCTCAGAGGCCGTTCAGGCCGTCAGGGCGACCCCGGTAAGAGCCGTTTCTTCCTTTCTACCGAAGATGACCTTATGCGTATTTTCGGCGGCGACAGAATGAAGATGATGATGACCCGCCTTAATGTTGACGAAAATATGCCTATAGAAAACAAGATGATTTCAAACATCATTGAAAGCTCACAGCAAAAGGTTGAGCAGCGTAACTTCGGCATCCGTAAAAACGTACTGCAGTATGACGACGTTATGAACCGCCAGCGTGAAATTATCTATGGCCAGCGTAATCAGGTTTTAGAGGGCGAAGACATCCACGACACCATTATGAAAATGGTCGAGCAAACCGTTACTGACATGGTAGACACATATCTTGTAGGCGAGCCTAAGGACTGGAACGTTGTAGGTCTTAAGGAATACTACAACGGCTGGCTTGTTACCGAAGAGGGTACTCCCGAATTTTTCGGAGGCGACGTTAAGTCTATGAGAAAGGCTGAGGTTACTGAGCTTCTTCTTAACAGAGCAAAGACTCTTTACAAGGAAAACGAAGAGCTTGTAGCCGAAGAAACCATGCGTGAGATGGAGCGTGTGTACCTGCTTAAATCCGTTGACACCTACTGGATGGACCACATCGACAACATGGAAGAATTAAAGCAGGGTATCCGTATGCGTGCCTATGCTCAGAAAGACCCTGTTGTTGAATTCAGGCTTGAAGGCTTCGATATGTTTGACCAAATGATTGAGTCAATCCGTCAGGATACCGTTAAGCTTATGATTGTTGCCCCTAAAAAGGTTCGCGAAATCCAGAAAAAACAGGAAGAAATGGCAAGGCTTCGTGCCGAAGCTGAAAAAGCCGCGGCCGCCGCACATCAGGTCAACCTTAATAAAGAAGACGCACCTAAGGTTAACCCCGTAACCTTTGCAATCAAGCGTGAGCAGGTTGCAAAGCCCACCGAGTTTGCAGGCGACGGCACACTTTCTACCAACCGCACAGTAGTAAAAGGCAAAAAAGTCGGCCGTAACGACCCCTGCCCCTGCGGAAGCGGTAAGAAATACAAAAAATGCTGCGGTAAGGAAGACTAACCGTTAGCCACGGTGGGCATTTCCACCTTTGGGAAAAATAATTTACAGGTAACCTTTCATCAACGGTGGGAATAAACTGCAAACTATTCGCTATTCACCGTAATATTTGCGAAGCAAATACTTCATAACACGAAGTGTTACTTCATACGCCTTTATAGTCGTACTTCATTTGCCGTAAGGCAAACTTCATCAAAAACGCACCGAGGACTGAACACTCAAAAATGCTCAGTCCTCGGTTTTGTTTTTATTAACGTCATCAGTAAGTCCTATAAGATAATCTGCCGACAAATCATAAAATTCACATAATCTTTTCAAGTCGTCAATTTTAAGTTCTGCTCTTCCTGCCTCTATATGATTATATCCTTGCTGAGATTTTTGTAGCACAGCCCCTATTTGAGCTTGTGTCAAATCTCTGTCTTCTCGGACAGCCTTAAGCCGCAAACGATAATCCATACTATCATTCCTTTAAAGTTACTGAAAAAATAGTAACATACTCATACATTGAGTATTGACATTTACTCAATCTTTGAGTATTATATAAATAAAACAGAACCATTTATGCAGAATAAAGGAGCAGATTGTATGACATTTAATGAACTTTGGAACAGCGAAGATTTCTTTATGTTTTTTATGCTTGGTGTTGCTATAGTAGGAATCGCTATATTTATTATATCAATTGTAAAATACAACAACAGCAAAACATCATCAAACTATAATCGAGATTTTTTAAGCTCTAACGAGAAAACCTCTACTAAAATTTGCAGAAACTGCGGATGTTACATAAGTCCATCCGCCTCAACATGCAGCAATTGCGGAACAGCCACAAAAGCGAAAATGCCAATAACAAACGCATCCAATGAGTGGAGATGCCCCAAATGCGGTAAAGTCAACCAGAACTACGTAGGCACTTGCGGTTGCGGTCAGATTAAACCCAAGTAAACACTATCCTTGTAGGGGGGCATCCCTCCCGAAAAGTTTAGCTTAAAAGAAGTGTTTTGGGAGCCAAGACGGCTCCCCTACAATTAAACGTGATTTCTAAAAACACCGAGGACTGAACGCTCAAAAATGCTCAGTCCTCGGTGTTGTTTTCTATTTTATATTTTAAAAAATCTATATATTTTATAATGTCATTAAACTCTTCATCTGTGAAAGTGTTGGGGATTTTTACATTTCTTCCCTCTCGGTTAAAGGACAATGGCTCGTCAATAAGACCTAACATATAATCTATGGAAACATCAAAAAGCTTTGCCAAAATAACCTTAGTTTTGTCATCAGGGTCACTGCGGTTACACTCGTAAGACGAAACTGTGTAGTGTGACACTCCCAAAATTTTCGCTAAATCCTCCTGAGAAAGTCCATGGTCTTTTCTTAGTTCCTGCAGTCGCTCACCAATCATACAATCACTCCCAATGCTTTATAACTTCATTATAGAAATTTTGCGAATATTTTCATAAAATTATGCAAAATCTTAGATTTTTCATTGACAACTGTGAAAATTCGCAGTATCATTTAATAAAATAATGCAGTTTTTGCAAACAAACGGAGTGGATATTAATGTTTTCAAATGTTGGCGAAAAAATTAAAGGTTGGGCAATTTTAGTTTTTTCTTTGACCGCTGTTGCCGCTATTGCGGGAATAATCACAACAATTGCATTGCTGTCAGACCTTTGGTGGTGGGACGGAAGCGGATTTGTTATTTTTCTTATTGTTCTGGCTGAAGTTGCTGTAGGTGTTGCGATAGCATTATTTATGTGCCAGTTAGTTTACGGCTTTGGAGTAATTGTTTCAAATCATGAGAGACAAGAAAGAGATTATATAAAAGAATATACTAAACGACCAACAGAATCAAATAATATTTACAATGGTTCTTTGTTTAAGAAAATGGACGAAAATCGAGCACCTAAAGGTCAGGTTGCCACAGGTGAATGGAAATGCCCCAAATGCGGCAAAGTCAACCAGAACTACGTAGGCACTTGCGGTTGTGGTCAGATTAAACCTAAGTAATCAAACTTCTTGTAGGGGAGCCGTTTTGGCTCCCGAAGGATTTATTTATCCGCAAGGTATCGGGAGGGGTCCCTTCACGAGTACCGTCCCCCTTTGTCAGCTTTGCTGACATTTCCCCCATACTATGGGGGAATCTTCCCCTCCCCTACAAAATAACTTCATTAATAAAAACCGAGGACTGAACACATTATTTTGTGTTCGGTCCTTTACTTTTGCAAAAACTTATAAAATCGGGAGAAAATATTTGTGTAAATAATTGTAAAATCTGAATTTTTGTGATAAAATAAACTGAATATTTATTTT
>JAUNEH010000021.1:0-577 GCA_030525665.1 Ruminococcus sp. | reverse complement strand
TTAGCAAGGAATTTATTCCGAAAGGATTTGACAATATGAAAGTACGTACACGATATGCCCCAAGCCCCACAGGCTTTATGCATGTTGGTAATCTTCGAACTGCTCTTTATGAGTACCTTATCGCCAAAAATCAAGGCGGCAGCTTCGTCCTCAGAATCGAAGACACTGACCAGGAACGCTACGTTGAGGGTGCGGTTGACGTTATTTACAATACCCTTAAAATTGCAGGTCTTAAGCACGACGAAGGTCCCGATATCGGCGGCGATTTTGGCCCCTATGTTCAGTCCGAGCGTAAGGATATGTACTTACCCTTTGCCGAGCAGCTTATAGCTGAGGGCAAGGCTTACCGTTGCTTCTGCACTAAAGAAAGACTTGAAAGCATTCAGCAGGACAGTGAGTTTGGCGGTTACGACAGACACTGCCGCGATTTACCTAAGGAAGAAATAGACAGATTGCTCGCTGAGGGTGTTCCCTACGTTATCCGCCAAAAGATGCCCTTAGAAGGTTCAACCACCTTTGTTGATGCAGTGTTCGGTGAGATTACAGTTGAAAACTCAGAGCTTCAGGACCAGATTCT
>JAUNEH010000111.1:0-1654 GCA_030525665.1 Ruminococcus sp. | reverse complement strand
CTGTAGAGTATCCCGTTGCCGAAGGTGACGAAATCACCCTTTGGGTAGCTACCGAAGACTTTGGTGCAGGTACAGTTTCCTTTACAGCAACACTTAAAACTGTTGAAGAAACAACTGTAACTGAGCCTCAGATTGTGACCACTATCGCAACTGAGCCCGAAGAAAAGGTAACTACTGTTTCTACAGAGCCTGAGGAAAACGTAACTACTGCTTCTACAGAGCCTGAAGAAAACTTAACTACTGCTTCAACCGAGCCTGAGGATGTTACAACCACCTCTACAGAGCCCGAGGGAAATACAACAGCTCCTGTTATTACAACTGCTCCTCTTTTAGACGAAGAAGGTGCATTTAATGACATTAACGAAGATTATTGCTTAAGCGTAAATCCCCTTCAGTTAGGTGACAACGAAATTACCGTTAGCAAGGTTTATCCCAACACACTCTTTGAGTTTACTCCTGCTGAGTATGCTAAGTATAAGATTACTGCAAGTGATGCAAATGCTTTGGTAGGTGCATATGCAGGTACAGTTAACTATATTCCTGCTACTGCAGTGGGTACTTCCAACGAGGTTATTATTGAATTTACCTCCGGTATGGATATTATCATTGCCGTAAGCGGTACAGATACCTGCACATTGACCATTGAAAAAGCAGGCGACGTTGTTATTAAGGAAGATGACCCTTGGACAGTTTACGAAAACAAGGTAGAGGTTACAGATATTGAGACAGATAATAATATCAAAGACCTTACTAACGTTATGATTTACGACGAGGTGGCAAACAAGGCAGTTTTAGGCAGCGACGGCTACTATCACCTTGACAGTGCCAACGGTGAAATCCTTTACGTAAACCTTAACAGCAACGTGATGTCCTTTGTTGATAACGTTGCAAATACAAAGCTTAGCGCAGTATTTTACGATGACAACGGTAACGTAGTTGAAAAAATCGACTTTACATCAGCTGTTCTAGAGTACATCGAAAATGCCGCACAGATTGAAAACGGTGAAGAAATCTTTTACTTCTATCCCTTAACAGCCGACCTTATCGAGATGTATCAGGTAGTAGGTCTTGCCAACGACTGGTACGGCCGTACAGGCTGGGTTGGCGGTATCGAGGATGACGCTTGGATGTTTGCTTGCTACTATGAAGAAGGCGTAACAACAGGCGGCAATGTACCCGAAGCACCTGTTAATCCCGGTAATCCCTCAGCTGTTCCCACTGGCCGCGACTTTACCGTGGTTTACGGAGCCGTTACAGTAATGGTTATTTCAGCGGTTTTTGTTGCTTTTATAGTTGCAAGAAAAAAGGTAACTGAATAAAATATTATATATTAACGGGTGATTACGCAGTTTATAAGAACTGTACCCTGATGTTGATGAAAGCACACAATTAAACAATATACAAAACAGGCATTGAGTATAAAAGCTCAATGCCTGTTTTTAGTCTGATTTTTATTGTGTATTATCAACGGCTTCTTTTAGGTCTTCATACTCTAAAGCCTTGAAGAACACCTGGGTAATAACACCTTTTTGGTCAATTACTACGGTGTAGGGGTAAGCACCTCTGCCGCCTAAGGCTGTGTAGTAGCCTGCGTTTTCTGTGTCACAGGCAAAGATAAGGTCGCTTTGCGGGTAGTGCTCTTTAATATAAGCAG
>JAUNEH010000110.1:0-1673 GCA_030525665.1 Ruminococcus sp. | reverse complement strand
TGTTCTTCACTTTCAGCTTCACTCTTTGCATTTTCCCACAAGGAATCTGCTTTCTGAATGTCATCACCTGTAAATCCGAGTGTTTTATGCATAGGATCATATATCTTAAGGTGTTCACCGTCAGGCACAGCCTTTTCAACCGTCATATCAATAAACTGACGGATATTCTGCCAGCCCTTGCCGTAATAGCTTTTAAGAAACTCATTCATACACTTGTCATAGTCGAGATAGGGATTCTGCATAAGCTTTGAAAGAAGGTATGAACGAAGTTCACCGAATTCACCGTCACACTCATTCATATAATAGTTACCCTCTTCATAAACACCTGCAACATTGTTTTCATAGAAAACCTGAATGTTTCTCTGAAGCACTCCGAAATCAGGGAAAATGCCGAGTGTATGAGCATAGTTTGTTGTGTAGTCCCACACATAAATACGGTTGCATATCTTACTCCACGCTCTGAGGTCTTCCATAAGTGCAACATTTTCAGAGCAGTTTTCATCATCGATAGCGTGAGAGAAGCAGCATTCTATTGTACACAGACGGACAATTACATTATCCTCGGGAACTACCTTTGAGGGCGCTTTTCTTGTGTAACGATAAGCAAAGGTGTCAATGGCAACATTGTCATAGCCTGCAGACTTAACCTCTCTTGCAATACGGTTTACAAATGTTATCATTGTGCCCGAATATGAGCCGTTTTCATCATCAATAGCCTTACAATTATCACACTGACACATTTTTGCATCTTCGCTGCTGTCTGCCTGAGTCAGTGAAATAATCTGCAATGATTTTCCGGGGTCGTGCTTCTCTTTGAGAAGCTCCATAACCTCGCTTAAAACAAGATTATATACATCTTCATTTGAAAGGCACAGCTGTTCATTCTGCCGTCTGCCGTCGTGCAGTGCAAAATATTCGGGATTTGATTCAAAATACTTATCTCTTGAGCAGAACTGTGAGCCAAAGGTATGACAAAATGCCGATATGTATTCAACCGTACCGCCGAGTTCATCGGGAATAGTTCTGTAGGGACTGCCGTTGAGTCCGTTGGCAAGTGAATATTCAACATCTCTCGACTTACCCAGTCAGTATCCGTATACTCAAAAAACGGTGTATACTCAGTTTTTTCTCCTGCAGGTATTACAAGCTCACCGTTTTCGGGAATTGAATAAAGAGTTGAAGTATACCAATCGCAACCACAGTATTTTTCGAGAAAAGCATAAACACCGTGAATAACTCCTCTTGTACCGCTACCCGTTATTGATACACTGTTTTCTGCTGTTTCTATGCAATAGCCGTTATCGGGGATATCAGAAGAATATCCTATGGTAAATTTTATACCGTTACCGTTTGATGAAACATCAAATTCTGCAGATGTTATCTGTTCAAGATACCTTGACAGCGTTTCTCCTGCAGCTGAAAGACGGGCATCAGTTTCATCTGCGAGTACTATATAACCGCCGTCTTTAAGGACGGCAGCCGAGGAAAGGCAAGGGAACAAAAAAGTAAACAAGAGAACAAAAACAAGAACAAAAGACAGTTTTTTCATAAAGCATTCTCCTTTGATGTTTTTTTGCGCATTTTTAATATACCGCAATATTATTTTGCATACAAGAGAATATCGTTTTATACAGTTTCCTCCTGCTTTTCCTGTACCTTTATCCAAGGGGTAA
>JAUNEH010000109.1:0-1732 GCA_030525665.1 Ruminococcus sp. | reverse complement strand
GCCTTGTTGACTGTCTGCTCGCTGTCGGACATATAATAGGTAACTTTTATAGTATTGGAAGTAAACTCTGTGCTGTAGGAGGAATATGCAACTGAATTATCCTGAGAGTTAAGATAATATATTTCGTCGGAGTTGCTCAGCTTCAGATTTACTATTGCAGAACTGTCGTTTGAATATGCGGGAAGCGCATACCACATAAACCGAGCGGAAGTATCATATACTGCAACAGAGGTTGTTCTTGTGTCAAAATAAAGCTCAACAAGTCCGGAAGCTGCAACAAAGGTATAATCCTTTAACGCTGACGAATGAAGCGATATTGATGAAACTCCCGTTTTTATTTCACGGTTTGATGAAAAAAACGAAGAGACCGAGCTGTCTGTTGAACAGGAAGTAACACTGAGTGCAAGAACAATTATAAGCGCAAGAGTACGCAAAAATCTTTTATGCAGCATTCAATCCACTTCCTTTCCTAATCTGAATAATAATAACATAAAAATAAAAAAATATCAAGCATCAGAAATGCATAAAAAAAGGAAACCTTTGCAAAATAAGGTTTCCTTTTTTTAAAATTATCTGTCTTCTCTGAAATATGAAATCCCCAGTGATGCGGGAGGCTGATGCTCTCTCTTCTTACGCATACTTGTTATGATAAGCACAACAATGGTAACAACATAAGGAAGCATCTTGAAAAGCTCCTGTGTTTCTGTTCCAAGCCCCTGAATATAGTTATTTGCATTACACAATGCACCGAATACGAATGAACCGAATATTGCAAATGAGGGCTTCCAGAGTGCGAAAATAACAAGTGCAATTGCCATCCAGCCTCTGTCGCCGAAGGCGTTGTTTGACCATACACCGTTGGCATACGACATTACATACTGCAAGCCGCCGAGACCTGCTATTGCGCTGCCCGCACAGGTTGCAAGATACTTATACTTTGTTACATTGATACCTGCAGCATCTGCTGTTGCGGGATTTTCACCAACGGAACGAAGATTGAGTCCTACTCTGGTTTTATTGAGCACAAAGCTTGCGAGAACAGCTATTATAATTGCAAGATAAGTGAGGAAATCGTGTGAAAACAATATTTCTCCTACTGCACCGAGAGAATCGGCAAAGGGCAGCTTGACAGAAAAGAATGCACTTGTTTTTGTAAGAGCAATTGAAGGCAAATCGCTGTTTGTAAGCTTTACAAGCGAGCCGCCGAAGAAGTTACCGAGACCTATACCGAAGGTTGTGATAGCAAGGCCCGTAACATTCTGATTTGCTCTGAGTGTTACTGTCAAAAAGCTGTAAATCAATCCCATAAGAATTGAACCGACAACCGCGCAGATAAAGGGAATAAGAACAGCTAAAACTCCGTTCATTGCTCCTGCTGCTGCACCTTCATAGAGGAATGCACCTATAACACCGCTTATCGCACCAACATACATAATACCCGGAATACCAAGATTAAGATGTCCTGATTTTTCGGTTATAATTTCACCTGTTGAACCGTAAAGAAGCGGCACACCAAGAAGAATTGCTCTACAAATAAACTGAGTTATCATGCTTTGACCTCCTTCTTGCCGTGGCGGAATTTGATTGAATATCTGATAAAGAATTCACAGCCTACAACACAAAGAATTACGATACCGACAACGATATCCGCAAAAGCAGAATTAAGCATACAGGTATCAGCAACCTTACCTGCACCCAGACGCAGGAAGCATATAAGACCTGTCATAAACAC
>JAUNEH010000080.1:0-6893 GCA_030525665.1 Ruminococcus sp. | reverse complement strand
ATTTTGAGAAGGTGTAGGTGTACTGGTCGTCTGCTTCTCTTGTGGGGTCAGCAGGAGCTGTAGCAGACTTGCCGTACTCAACGGACTGAGTATCAAGCACTTTACCATCGTAATCAACAAAGGTTACTGTGTAAGAACGCAGTGTCGCAGTGTACTGTGTAGTAACTGTTAAATCACTTGTAATGCTAGAGAAATCCTTATCCCATTTTGAGAAGGTGTAGGTGTACTGGTCATCTGCTTCTCTTGTGGGGTCAGCAGGTGCAGTAGCGGCAGAGCCGTACTCTACTGTCTGCTTGTCAAGCTCGCTACCGTCGTAATTTACAAAGGTTACTGTGTAAGAACGCAGTGTCGCAGTGTACTGTGCAGTAACTGTTAAATCACTTGTAATGCTAGAGAAATCCTTATCCCATTTTGAGAAGGTGTAGGTGTACTGGTCGTCTGCTTCTCTTGTGGGGTCAGCAGGTGCAGTAGCAGACTGGCCGTACTCAACGCTTACGGATGTAATCTTTGTGCCGTTATAGTTATTAAAGGTTACTGTATATTTACGAACACTCTCTGTGTACTGAGCTGTAACAGTGAGGTCACCTGTGATATTGGTGAAACTCTTATCCCAACTTGAGAAAGTATAAACCGTAGTTGCGGTTGAAGGTCTTGTGGGAGTTGCAGGGGCAGTTGCTGCCTTGCCTTCTTCTACAGTCTGGGTTGAAAGCACCGTACCGTCGTAGTCTTTAAAGGTTACTGTATAAGTAACCGCAGGCACGGGCTCTGTGTATGTGTTTTTCTGGTTATGATATGTACCGCTGTACTCAAAGACGAGGATAATCATATCTTCACCGCTATAAGTTATCTCTTCAGCTGCCCAGTTGGTGTTACCGTCTGCCTTAAAGGTCTTCATCTTGGTAGCTTCTACAGGAATTGTAGTTTTGTAAATATTGAAAGTCTGTGCCTGATTGCTCCAGTATGCTGAACCTACGGAATACTTTTCAGTATTACCTGTTGCAGTAAGAGTTGCATCGCCGGCAAGACCGGAATCGTTCCAGTAATGGAGTGTGGGAACAAAGTCTTTAATATGCTCTACAACACCAACATAAACTGTCTTGGTTGTGGGAACAGGATCAACCACAACATCATCCTGAGCTGCATAAACAGAGAGTTTGTTTGTGGAAATCTCGTACTTAAACTCGTATGTACCGCCTGTAGCAACAAATGTACAGTTATCGCTTGAATCCATAGTCCAAC
This sequence comes from Ruminococcus sp., assembly GCA_030525665.1. GTDB lineage: Bacteria > Bacillota > Clostridia > Oscillospirales > Acutalibacteraceae > Ruminococcoides. Next base: position 5,654 of record JAUNEH010000080.1, on the reverse strand, counting down.
GGTTGGCGGTGTCGTTAATAGTACCGCCGTTGCCGTGCCAGTCATCAGTACCTGCGTTGTGCACCTTAAAGGTATATGTACCTGCAGGAATTTCCTTAACAACTGCAAGGATATCATCGTTATCTGTCTTTACAAATGCATCTGTTGCTTCCCAGTTGTTGAATGTACCCTTAAGGTAGTAGCTGGATGCAGTAAGAGTTAATGTGTTAGCGGTGTTATAAGTAAGCTTATATGTACCGTCGCCACCGTTAACAATTGTCATAGTTCTGTATGTGCCTGAGCCGTCAGACGCACCGATAACAGCAGTTGCACCTGCAGGGGCTGAGGGGTCAACTGTAACTGTTGTGCCGCTTACTTTAACGAAGCCTGAGTCAGTTGAAGAACCCATAATGAGGTCGCCGCTAAGGTCTGCTGTAAATGTTGTTACGGTGTCGTTCATTGTAATAGTTGAACCATCAATAGATGCGTTACCATTAGAACCTGATGTAACATTAGCCGCAATTGTGGGAGTGATTGTACCGAAAGCATCCTTAGTAAGCTCTACAGTGTTCTTGTCGGGAAGTGATGCGTTAGAAGAGAAACGAATGTTAACAGCAGTAACATTGTTGCTTCTGTTAAGTGTGAAAGAACTGTTGACACCTAAAGCTGTCACAAAAGCTATGAAATCAGAGTAAGTTTCGGTGTCAAGCACTACAGACTGGGTAGCAGAGCCGTCCCAGTAGTAAAGTGTAGCTGTTGCGGAATCATAGTAAATTTTACCTGTGCCGTTAGCATAAGAAGCTGATGCAGCAATACGGTAAGTTGTTTGTTTAGTTACCTGTAAAACTGTAGGAATAGTGTCGCCGCTTGGAAGCTTTACGGAATCATCAACAGCTGTAATCTCGCATTCTTCAAGAGACTTATACACGATACTTACAACCATGCTTGCAAGAAGTTCGTCCCAGTTTGTATCAAGCTGAATCTCCTTAGAAACAGATACGCCGCCTGGCATAACCTGAGTCTTATTTCTGGATTCATCACCCTGGATAACAATATTGGTGTTACCCTTGGTCATGGTTGCTACTGTGTCAATATTGGCATATGTAATACCGTTCATCCATGCAGGAGAAGCAGTTAACTTTGCATCCTCTGTTGCAGTTTCTTTAAGTTCGGTATATACATCAGAGAAAGATTTAGACAGTGCACCGCCTGTGTTTGCATAATAGTAAGCATAGGTACGCATCCAAAGAGGACGACGGGCATTCTCTACAAGTGCGTTTTCCAAAGCTTCTTTTGTCTGATACTTTTTGGCTAAAGCCTGTGCAACAGAAGGTGTAATAAGGATAGTACGCTGTGTATCGGCGTTATCATCAATCGAAGCACCGCCGAGACCGCCAAGGTTTTTCTCGGTAATATCCCAAGCGATAACCTTCATAATCTCTTCGGGCAAGTCTGTTGCAGGAGTAACGTTATTACCCCACATAGAGAAAGATGTTGCTGTGATAACGTTATCGTTAAGGTCATAGCCTTGCTCTACATGGTGGGGGTCCCAACCTACGTTGATACAGTTCTGCTCGTCTTCTGAGAAAACCAGAGGCTGAACGTTACCGAATGCGTTTGTACGCTCAAGCCCTGCAAGGTTAATAAGAGCAAGCTCCATAAAGCGAGCAATAGCAATATTGCACTCTTCTGTTGTCATACCCTGTGCATTATCAATGCCCAGCTGACGTGCAATAGGACCGTTTACGTACATCATAGGTGTAAGCTCGCCTGAACGCAACGAATCAAGGTAATCTGTGTTACCTAATGCCTCTACAAAAGCAATACACACAGGCAGATATTCAGCAGAACAACCTGACATAATAGCGTTAACTGCTACCTGATAAGCAGTAACACTTCTGCCGTTTACAGTAGCAACAACTTGGTTGTCTGTATAAGGAGTGTATCTCATGAATTTTTCTGCTTTAATCCATGTGGGAGGAACAATAGGCAGACCGTCTGTCCAACCTTGTTCATTAAAATACTTTTGTACATGCTGATATGTGTCGACTAAAATATATTCGTCGTACGAGTCGCTTCCGCCCACCGGTGAAACAACAGCAAATTTGTTGCTCTCGGGCTCTAAGCAGTCGCAATCATCTTCACGACAGTTAAGGGAATCATATGAAATCTTATTTTCAATATCTTCATCCGTATATCTTGCGCTTGCTGTAAAAGATACAGACATAATGCTGATAGCAGTTATCAAACTAAGCATTAACGCAATAACACGTCTTAAAACTTTTGACTTCATGATACCATCCTTTCTGATAATTAATGGTAAATTTGAAATAGCTATAAATAAGTTAATACTTAGTTAAGGTAAAAAGAGTCTAACCTTTCGTAACCAAGCTCGTCCATAAGTCTGTTCCATTTTGTAGTGGAAGGCAGGTATGCTTCGTAAGAAACACAGTCACCGCCGGGCATAACCTGGAACTCGCTTGACACGTCACCGCCTGTTACAACAAAGCCTGTAGTAACAACCTTTTGTCTCTTAAGGGTATCGGTATTGGCATTGATAGTCTGAGTTGTATCAATAGTGTCAAAGGGAACAACACCTTGTAACCACTGGGGTACAGCTGTTAATTCAACTACGTCAGCGGCTACGTTTTCGGTTGAAGCACCACTCTTGATATCCTGATAATGCTCATCAAAGGTTGTGTTCATATGAATTTTTGAGCCTGTATTTGCCCAGTAGTGAGCGTATGTACGCATCCAAAGAGGACGGCGTGCTGTATCTATCAGAGCGTCTTCCAACAAATCTCTGGTAGCATAGCCTTTTGCTATAGTAGTAGCGGCGTCCTTAGTAAGCCAAATAGTACGGGACTCAACGGGGTTTGTATTACCAAGACCGTTCTGCTGTTTCTCGGTACAGTCCCAAGCTAAAAGCTGCATGGCTTTCTCTGGGTCAGTGGTACCAACGGTTACGGGGTTACCCCATGTAAGAGTAGAACCGCAGGTAATAACCGAGTCATTTAAATCAAAGCCGTTGTTAACGTGGTAGGGGTCCCAGCCGATGCTTACGGCAGTCTGCTCATCCTCTGCAAAACAGAAAGGCTGCATATAACCAAATGTACCCATTCGGTTTTCCTTAATCTTGTAGCCTGCAAGGTTGAGCATTGCAAGTGAAATAAAACGACCTATAAGCTTGTTAGCCTCTTCGTTAATCATACCGTCTGCGTAAGAGATACCAAGCTGACGGGCAAGAGGACCGCTGATAAGAACGTAAGGTGTCCAACCGTGTGTACTGTCAAGGGATTTATAGAAGTTACCGTTTGCAAAGCAACGTGTAATTGCCATACAAATAGGCATATACTCTGCAGGACAGCCGGACATAATTGCGTTTACAGCTACCTGATAGGCTGTTATGGTTTTGTAAGCGGGTTTTACACCGATAATTTCGCCGTCTTTTTCGTTAACGATATCGGTAGCCGCCATATTTGTAAACTGTAAGTAATATTCAATCTTTTCCTGTGTAGGAGGAACAACAGGAAGACCATCGCTCATTTCGCTTACTTCGTAGAATTCCTGAACACGCTGATATGAACCTGTAAAAATTACGTCATCATATGCTGCACTGCTGGCGTCGCCTGCAATTCTGTCAATTTCTTCCTGTGTAATCTGAGTTGTAAGACCTGTTACAACCTGATCATACAGAATATCCTTAGCTTTCTGCTGCTGAACAGCAGTTTCGTCATTAGCAAAAGCACCGGGATATGCGGCGGTTCTTACAACGGGAACACCGCGGTTAAAGCCTGTTGACTCAATCTGAGGAATAAAGGTTTCAGCACCTACTACAACAGCAGGAATACCGATATATTCTGCGGCAATTGCGTTACCTGTTTCTTTAACTGTACAGATACCGCAACCGCAGTTACCGGAAATTACAGCGTCAACGCCGTAATCCTTAAGCTTCTGCTGGAATTCGATGGATTTTGCACTAGGGCTAAGGGGGTTATATGTACCACTCTTACCGATTTCTTCCATAAAGTAAATTTTGCAGCCATACTCCTCAATAAGCATATCTGCAAGAACCCTGTGAGTAACAGAAGCAGAGAAGCTGCCGCCCACCAGTGCAATAGTTGCACCCTGAAGTGCATCTGTACCGTCAAGTCGTGCCGGCTGTGTGATATCTTCGATAGAAGAACCAAGTGGCACCGGTGACACAATCTGGTATGTGTTTGCGGTTGGCTCCTCATTGGATGCTTCGGCAGATACGCTTACCAGTCCTATGGTTACCATAGAAACCAAGCACAGCAAACTCAGAAGCATCGAAAGTGCACGCTTTAAGATGTTTGATTTCATGAAATCATCCTCTCCCTAAATTTTAATATGAACGCCGAATTAAATTTCGTACAATCCGGCGATATATATTACTAAGTTATTATATGTTCATATACCGTTACTCGGTATAATAAAGCTCGTCTGCAGTTGCCTGTGTAGGTGCAGGAAGATTCTCTGCAGTATAGAAGGTAAAGTCGCCAAAAAATGCATCGGCAAAAATAGAACCGGCTGTAACATCATTTGTAAATTTCAGGTTGCCGTTTTCGTCGAACCCGTAATTAACGGTATATTTAGTGTCTTTGTCGGTAACTAAGCTGAAGGTAAGCTCGCCGTCCTTGGCAGTGTATGCATAGTACATAAATCTGTCAAGTCCAAGGTCCTCGCTTTCATAACGGATAACCATTACACCGTCATCTCTTATATCAACGGTCTGAGTGTAATAAAATGCGTAGTAATAGTAAGACAGAAAACGCTGATTGTTAGCCCACTCACCTACTAATTTGCTGTCGATGTCATAATCCTTGTAAGCAGATTTTGCGTAGTCGGGTGATTTTGCCTGCTCCAGCACGTATTCCTCTGCAGGATATGTCACGCCTGTGCTTTCGTCGGTATACTCGGGATAAATAAGTGTAACCTTAGCATTACCGAAAAGCCTTGAGCCTGTGATTGTGTACTGAAGATTTTGAGCACCAAGATTGATTTTGTCAACCGAATCTTCCTCTAAAAGCTCGTACTCGTGATACTCTATTCCGCCATCGTAACAAATATGCCACTGACCCTGACCATATCGGTTGGGCTTTTCGAAAACGTAGAAAACCCTGTCGGCTTCTGCTACCTCGTCAGCGGTAGACTGTGTCACCTCGGGATTAACGGTAAGCTCCCATGAGCCGCTGAAGGTTTGCAACGCAAAGTAAGCAAACACTATTGCAATTACAGCAATCAACGCAATTGCAATACAAGCTATAACTGCAATTTTCTTTTTAGTTAGATTTACTTTCATAAATAAACTCCTTTATATTACCGCTTTTTATCCCATTATTATACATAATAAAAACATAAAAATTTGATACAAATGTGTTGATTATCATTTTTTTATCAAATTTTATGTTATAATATACAGTATAAATACACGGAGGCGATAAAATATGAGCAAAAATATTAAAGTTTTACTTGTGGAAGACGACCACAAGCTTCGTAGTACTATTGAAGATTATCTGCAAATGAACGGCTTTCTGGTAACTGCCTGTGCAGACGGTAACGCTGCACTTTCTGCTTTTCTGAGCGAGGACGCCTTTGATATTATCCTTCTGGACGGAATGTTACCTAATATTGACGGCTTTGATGTTCTTAAA
>JAUNEH010000020.1:0-24832 GCA_030525665.1 Ruminococcus sp. | reverse complement strand
TTATGCGTTCTTTGCCACTAAAATATGTTTCAACAGCATCCTCTACTTGTTTTTTAGATACGAAAACATTTTTAGAAGTAACAGAACCAATAATTTTTTGATATGTAGGCATATCACCAAAAAATTTATATATAACAGACATAGGAGGTAATCCATTAGAACTATTACAATCCTTTTGGGTTAGTTTACCATTGTTTTCTGAGACAAACCTTTTTCCCTCTATTATCGCTTCTTCTTTTGTCCAAATCCCTCGACAATCAATATCGCAAAGCCCTTGTTTTATTTCGGTGAAATTTTTATATTCAGGATAATAGTTTAATATACAGTTAATAGAGGGCAAACCGTTTTCTTTTCGAATATCTTTTTGAGTAATTTTTCCCTTTGCAGAAACAAAATTCCTTAATGCTTCTGCGATATTCTCTCTATTCCAATTTAAAGAAATATCCATAATACCAAAAGCTTTTTTTAGTTCATTAAGTGTTCCATAATATTTTATAACATAACTTATACCAGGCAAATGATTATATTCTCTGCTAAAATCTATTTGGCGAATATCGCCTTTTTCTTCAATAAATTTTCCAACGATATAATCAAATTTTTCTCTGGTCATTTTAGTGTCTGTATTATTTTGCGGAACAGCAACGGGCTTGGATACATCATTTTTAAAAGCTTTGCCATTTAAGAATTGACGGGTTTTTTCTTCTAACACAATGTCTTTTAGTTCTTTGTCACTTTTCTTTAAATTGCAGTTCACACAAAGAATCTGACAATTATCCAAAGTAGAAGTTCCACCTTTAGCATAAGGAATTATGTGATCGAAATGACACTCCCCGATTGAGAAGATTTGCTTTCCACACAATTCGCATAGAATTATTCCATTGTTTTTTTCTAAATTTGCTTTCACTACACCAAATTGTATAGCTTCGGAAAAATTTCTCCCTGCCATTTTAAATTCTCCTTTAAGTTGTTGAAGTCAACATCGCAAGCAGTTGCGATAAATAGAATATCTATTAATATTCAAAAAATTGTTTGTGTATTTTTAAATATTATACCACTTTTAAAAAACAAAACAAGTATTAACATAATTCTATTTTTTGTGACATCTAAATCGGTGCCACTTGCCAAACAAAGCACTTGCGTTATGCAGGTGCTTATTTTTTTGTAAAGGTCAAGAGATTGACAAGGATAACTCAAAAGTTATAACTCTAAGGTTATTGGTTCAAATCCTTCCTCCGCAACCATGAAAAAGCGGACATCTTTTTAGATGTCCGTTTTGATTTTTGCGAAAGAAAAAGCTTGTAATAAACAAAACCGTACAACGAAGCAGTCTCGTGGTACGGTTTGATTTATATATTCGCTTTATATGTCAGACTTTTTCGCAAGGTGGTCTTCGTAGTATTCCCGTGCCTTGTCAATAACTCTTAAGTCGTTTTCGTAGGTACAAACCCTTTTTGCCTCGCTGAGCTTTACCCACGTGTAGCTTTCAATCTCCGACTCCTGAATTTTCACCTTGTTGCTTTTAGCGGCGGCAAGGAAGAACACAACCCTTTTTCGGATTTTGCCAAAGGGGCAGTAATCTGAGATTTCGCGGAAATTGTCGAGAATTTCAACGTCAAGGTCGGTCTCCTCTTTAATTTCTCTTACGGCGGTTTCCTTCTCGTTTTCCCAAAGCTCTACGTGACCCTTTGGAAAGCTCCAGAATCTGCCCTTCTGGTTTTTTACCAGAAGTATGCTTGCTTCGTCGTCGGTTTTTTCCTTATAAAGGATAACCGCACCGCAGCTTTTTTCATAAAGACAGCTTAATTTATCAATCTTAAGGGACTTAACCGCACTCAGCCTTTGTCTGATTTCGGGCTCGTACATAATATCCTGCTTCTGTGTAACAACGTATTTTTCGTTGGCTTCGCCTTGATTAATAACGGCAGTAATAACGCCATAGACGTATTCTCCCAAAGGTCTGCGTGAAAGAACATAGACACTCTGTCCCAACCCGTCGCCGCTGGTTATATAACCCGAATACACGCCGCTTTTTTCATTTAAAGAGCCGTATATCTCGGCTTTGATTTCTTTGGATAACACTTTCTTCTCTCCTCTCAGGTGTTTTTACTTCGCAGTTTTAGCTGAATACATTGGATATCGAATCAACCTGAGATTCAGTGTTTGAAGACATCGTGTTATTCAAAAACAGATCTTCTTTTATGCCGTTGTCCTTTAAATAATGACTTACATCACCGTACAAATAGCGGTAGTCAATAAGATGAACCTCGTCATAATTTGCAGAAAGGTAAGGTGCAAAGGCATTGGCAAAACTGTCTTTTACCACAGCAATCTTCCTGCCTGTACCGCAATCGGAATGGATAACAAACTGAGCAGTGTCGCCCCAACAGAACACACCGTAGGTAAGCTCGCCGCCTGTAGAAGCAGGATAGTAAACGTCAACTGTTATCTGAGAACTCGACATACGCTCGTTCATAAGTGCATAGGTATTGTTGGGAAGACTGTAATAATCTACAGTATCGGTGTTTTCGGCAAGTGCCGAGCTGCCTGTAGCGGTGTAAAGAGAGCCCAAGAAGCCGTCGATACTTGTTTTTTCACTCTTAGTAATATCCATAGGAGTTAAGCCTAAGGTTTCACAAAAAGCCTCATATCCGTAGTATGCACCTAAGGCAGTCCAATGGTGGTCTGTGCCATAGAAGATATATTCATTGCAATGCTCTGAAAGGTTATTGTAGCAATCAATGGGGGTTACTCTGTCACTCAGATTATCTATTATATGTTTAATATTATCTGACTGAGAGTCCGTCTCTATTCCACCCTTAATCAGTCTTTCAGGCAAACCGAACTCGGTATGGTTTCCTACAACCATATTGTAAACCTTAACGTCTTTCGGTAACTTCTTAGCGTAGCCGTTAATGGCATCGGCATAATACTCAGCCGCCTTGTTGCCGCTGTAGAAAAGGTTAAACGCCTTATTATTCCAAATACAAATAGTATTTGTTGCCATAGAGGCGTCGGCACCGTTATCTGCAATATCGGGCTTTATGTGGCCCTCAATAACAGGAGTTATTGCAGTAGTAGGCGGTACTGTTGTAGGTGCCACTGTAGTTTCGGGCACAGTTGTAGGTGCTTCGGTAGGTGCTACAGTAGTAGAAATAACGGTAGTCTCGGAAGCCTGTACCTCGTCTTTTGTAGCCTCGTCAGGTGTACTTCCAAATGAAAGTCCCGAGAAAAACGGAACAAGCACAAAGTACGTTAACGCCGCAAGACCTGCTACAACAAGCACGGCAACTGCTATAATCAGTGCTCTGAACAGAAGCTTTTTCTGAACTCTTTTTTTCTTTCTTTTTCTGTGCTTTCGGTTTACGGTGTAGCTTGAGCCTACCATACCAATGAAAAACTCATCGTTTCCTTTTCGTCTGCGTCTCATAGTTTCCTCCCCTTAATTTCAAAAATCCTTACCTTGCTCCGCCCGTCTCTAATCGGACAGATTTAGACATTTATACAGTATAAATATACAACACAACCTCAGCAAAAGGCAATAAAAGTAACCGAATTGTGATTATTTTTATTTTAACAACGAATATTTGTAACTGTTTTTAGCACGATTTTAAAAAAATTTGCACATTGGGAATATATGTGATAAAATGAAGCTTATATTAAACTAATGACGAGAGGCGTTATTATGAACTATACTTTTTCTGACAGAGTTAACACTCTTAAACCCAGTGCTATACGTGAAATTTTCAAGTATGCCGCCGACCCCGAGGTAGTGTCTCTTTCTGCAGGCAATCCTGCTCCTGATGCTTTCCCAAAGGAAGCCGTTGCTGAAATTTCCGAAAGACTTTTAAAAGAAAACCCCGTTCTTGCTCTGCAGTACGGACTTACCGAGGGTTATGCTCCTTTGAGAGAAACCCTTAAAAAATATATGACAGACAAGTACGGTGTCAATATGGAGGGCAACGACCTTATTATTACGTCAGGTGCTCAGCAGGTTATGGACCTTGTGACAAAGTCACTTGTTAACGAGGGCGGCGTAGTTATTACTGAGGCTCCTTCCTTTATCGGCTCTCTTAATACTTTCAGAAGCTATAACGCCAAGCTTGTAGGCGTTCCTATGGATGACGATGGCATGAATATGCAAGCTTTAGAAAAAGCTTTACAGGAAAACGAAAACATCCGGTTTATCTATACAATCCCAAACTTCCAGAATCCCTCAGGCATTACAATGAGCCTCGAGAAAAGGAAGAAGATGTACGAGCTTGCCAAAAAGTACAATGTGCTTATTTTGGAGGACAATCCTTACGGCGAGCTTAGATACAAGGGCGAGGACTTACCAAACATAAAATCCTTTGACGACAGCGGATTAGTAATTTACGCTGGCTCTTTCAGTAAGGTTATTTCTCCGGGTATGCGTGTTGGCTGGTGCGTTGCACCTAATGAAATAATTCAGAAAATGGTTGTATGTAAGCAGGGCGAGGACGTGCACACCAATATGTGGTCTCAGGTTATTTGTAATGAGTTTATGACAAAGTACGACTTCGAAGCTCACCTTGAAATGCTCAGAAAGCTTTACAGCGAAAAGCTTGAGTACACAATGAGTTTACTCAAAGAAAACCTTTCTGACAAAATCACCTACGGCGATGTTGAGGGCGGTCTCTTTATCTGGTGCACACTCCCCGAGGATGTGGATATGAACGCTTTCTGCCTTGAGCTTGTTAAAAACAAGGTTTGCGTGGTACCCGGTAACGCCTTCTTAACCGACGAAAAAGAGGTTTCGCACAACTTCCGCATTAACTTCTCAACTCCTACCAACGAACAGCTTAAAAAGGGTATTGAGATTTTAGGCAGAGTTTCTAAAACACTTTAATAAGAGTGAGGAATAAAAAATGGAAAACACAACAGAGAAAAAGAAAATAGTATACAGTGCCATTCAGCCTTCCGGTACAATTACCCTTGGCAACTACCTTGGTGCACTTAAAAACTGGGTAGTTATGCAGGAGGAAGGAACCCACAACTGCATCTACACTTTAGCAGATTTACATACAATTACAGTCCGTCAGGAGCCTGCAAAAATGCGTAAGAATGTTCTTGATGCCTACGCATCTATCCTTGCCTGCGGTATTGACGTTGAAAAAAGTATTTTCTTCATCCAGAGCCACGTGCATCAGCACGCTGAGCTTGCTTGGATTTTAAACTGCTACACTCAGTTTGGCGAGCTCAGCCGCATGACACAGTTTAAGGATAAATCTGCAAAGCACGCCGACAACATAAACGCAGGTTTGTTTACATACCCCTGCCTTATGGCGGCTGATATTTTACTTTATCAGGCTGACCTTGTTCCCGTAGGAGCAGACCAGAAGCAGCATATTGAATTGGCAAGAGATATTGCAGGTCGATTCAATAGCCTTTACTCCCCCACTTTTACTGTTCCCGAGGGCTTTATCCCCAAAAACGGTGCAAGAGTTATGAGCCTGCAGGACCCCACAAAGAAGATGAGCAAGTCCGACGAAAACGTAAACGCTTGCGTATCTCTCCTTGATTCTCCCGATGTTATCCTCAAGAAATTCAAGCGTGCAGTTACCGACAGCGAAGCACGTGTTGCTTACGGCGAGGGTAAGGACGGCATCAACAACCTTATGGGTATTTACTCCGTTGTTACAGGCAAGACTATGGAAGAAATCGAGAATGAGTTTGCAGGCAAGGGCTACGGCGACTTTAAGGTAGCTGTTGGCGAAGCAGTTATTGAGGAGCTCAGACCCATAAGAGAAAGATACGAAAAACTCATTGCCGACAAAGCATATCTTGAAGAATGCTACCGCAAGGGTGCCGAAATTGCCGAGCGTATGGCTCAGCGTACCCTTGACAAAGCAATGAAGAAAATCGGCTTTATTCATAAATAACAGGTTAGCCACCTGAAGGCAATTCCGCCTTTTAACAAAACATATTTGGAAGATTACTCCAACCAACGGCGGGTATATTAAATAAATTTTATACTCACACAAAATATAAAACAAAAAGAGAGAACACCACGGACACTAACCGTTTTGTTCTCTCTTTCTTAATATATAATGTTTTGTTTCGTGGGGCGGTTTCTTACACCTCAGTAAAATCCTTTATCTCAATAATAGCTTTCTCGCTTTTTATACCACCGACTGCCACAAAGTCCATTCCTGCATTTTCAGCAGCTTTAAGTCCTGCGGCTGAATCCTCAAATACGAGGCAGTTTTTAGCCTCTACTCCTAGAAGTTCTGCGGCTTTTAAAAACACCGCAGGGTCGGGCTTTTTGGGTAAGCCTAAATTACCATCAGCAACAACTGAGAAATACTTTGTTAGCCCCACCTTTTTTAGCAATTCTGTGGTAGTAGAAGCCGAGGAAGCCACGGCAATTTTCTTATTATCATTTTTAAGCTTAATAAGAAAATCTTCAACACCCTTTATCAGCAAGCTTTTATCAACGCTTTTGCAAAGCTCCTTAAAATATGTGTCTTTGATTTCGCAGATTTTAAGGGCTTCTTCTTCGCTTATTTCCCTGCCGATTTTATGTGAGAAAGTATTTACAATATGCTTTCTGCCTGTGCTTTTAAGGGGCAGATATTCTTCTTCAGTCAAGGTATCGCCCAAAAGCGAAAAGCCTTTGTTCCACGCCTTAAAATGCAGACTTTCAGTATCCATTACCACACCGTCAAAGTCAAAAATAAAGGCTTTGTATTTGTTAATGTCTATCATAATTACCTCATAAAGATAATTTTAAACCCCGCCGTTTTTGAAACTGCGGGGTTAAATCTTGTTTTTCAAAGGCGGATTTGCCCTCAGGGTGGCTAACCCTGATTAATAGAGGTCACCTAAGAATGCGGCACCGATAAGGCCTGCATCATTACCAAGGCTTGCCTTGCAAACAATTGTCTGCTTGGGGTTGTGCTTTGTGTAACGCTCTTTCTCGATAATAGCTCTTAAGGGAGCAAGCAAGGTTTCGCCCTCATTTGAAACACCGCCGCCGATGCACAGCACGTCAGGCTGGAAGATGTTGATAGCATTGATAATACCGCAAGCAAGGTAGCCTAAGTACTCGTCAACTACAGCCTTACCACTGTTATCACCTGCACGCATAGCATCAAAAGCAGTTCTGCCGTCAACCTTATTTATGTCACCGTCAACTGACTTGAGCATATAAGAGAAGTCAGGCTTTTCCTTTAAAATAGCCTCTTTTGTCATATTGATAAGACCTGTTGCAGAAGCGTAAGCCTCCCAGCAGCCACATCTGCCGCAAGCACACTCTTTGCCGTCTTTAACAATTACCATGTGACCCATCTCAGCACCTGCGTAGTTAGAGCCACTGTAGATTTTGCCGTCGATAATAATACCGCCGCCAACACCTGTACCGATGGTAATAGCGATTGCATTCTTAGCACCCTTTGCAGAACCTGCAAGGTACTCGCCGTAAGCTGCAGCGTTTGCGTCATTTTCTATAATAACCTTTTTGCCGTTAAGGCGTTCCTGCATCATGCTTGTAACTGCCCAGTTGTGGAAGAAAAGGTTAGCGGAGTACTCGATAATACCGGTTTCAGGGTTAACCGCACCGGGAACACCGATACCTACGGAATCGATATCATCAAGGGTAATACCTGCCTCGGCAATAGCTGCAAGTGCCACCTCTGCCATAGAATCGCAGATTTCAGCTTCAGGTCTGGGAACAGCAGTTTTGCACTGTGCCTTTGCAACGATTTCGTAATTCTCATTAACAACACCGGCAACAATATTTGTGCCGCCAAGGTCAATACCAAGTCTGTACATAAAAAATCCTTCTTTCAGTTTGTAATACTTTCCGTACATTCAAGGGGCGATTAAGCAACCCTCATACACTGTAAGTATACCACAGCCAATCCCCATTATAAAGGGGATTTTTAAAGTTTTCACTATTATTTTAATTACAAAAATGTAATTTTAACAAAAATCGCAAATTAGTATTCGGGAGCATTCGCGAGCATTTTAAAGCATTTTAAAGAAGTAGGTATAGTAAATTAAATTTTTTCAAAAAAGGTGTTGACTTTATTTTTCGGCTATGTTATTATACTGAGGCACGAAAAATGAAAAATATCAGGAGGTTATTTGCTATGTCAACTTTTATGGCTAAAAAAGGCGAAATCGACCGCAAGTGGTATGTAATAGATGCAGCCGGCAAGCCCCTCGGTAAGGTTGCTGCTCAGGCAGCTACATTGCTCCGTGGCAAGCACAAGGTTACTTTTACTCCCCACGTTGACTGCGGCGACCATGTTGTTATCATCAACTGCAAGGATGTAGTTCTTACAGGTAACAAACTCACTCAGAAAAAGTGGTACAGACACACAGGTTACGTTGGTCACCTTAAGGAAACTGACTATAAGACTCTTATGGCTACAAAGCCCGAGAAGGCTATGGAGCTTGCAGTTAAGGGTATGATTCCCTCTAACTCTTTAGGCAGAGACCAGATGCTCAGACTCCGTCTCTTTGCAGGCGCTGAGCACAACCATCAGGCACAGAAGCCTGAGGCTTTTGAAATGTAAGGAAGGAGGACACAACAATGTACGATAAGGCACCTTATTTTTACGGTACAGGCAGAAGAAAGAGCTCAGTTGCTCGTGTTCGCCTCTATCAGGGTACAGGCAAAATCACAATCAACGACAGAGACATCGACGATTACTTCGGTCTCGAGACACTCAAACTCATTGTTCGTCAGCCTCTTGAGCTTACAGAGACAGGCGCAAAGTTTGACGTAGTTTGCAGAGTTGCAGGCGGCGGCGTTACAGGTCAGGCTGGTGCAATCCGTCACGGTATTTCCCGTGCACTTCTTCAGTACGACAGCGAAGCACTTCGTGCTACACTTAAGAAGGCCGGCTTCCTCACACGTGATCCCAGAATGAAAGAGCGTAAGAAGTACGGTCTTAAGGGCGCACGTAGAGCTCCCCAGTTCTCAAAGAGATAATTATTTATTTCTCATACACAAGCTCCGATTTTATCGGGGCTTGTTTTTTTATCCAAAGCAATACCCTGCCGATGGCAGGGTATCTATACTACTCAAACTTTTCTCCGCACCTGAAACAATACGTTCTATCAAGTGCTTGTTTGGTACCGCAATTAGGGCATACTTTTCTTTTGTTGTTATTATTCTCTTTGATTTCACAATCGGATTTCAATCTCGTTATCAAATCTGGTTTTTTCGCAACGTCATCATTGTTGCTTGTATTAATATTTAGTGGGATATTACTATCTTTTGCTTTGTCACTGAAAAGTTCAGCTCTGTTTTCATAGTACTTACTGCTTGCAAGCATTACAATTACATTGGCAACCAATTTTGCAAAAGCAAAAAAGGTAAAAGCATTTGTTTCGGTTATCATCCAATAACAAACATAATATAAAACATCCAGCCCGATACCAACACCATAATTTATCATAAGCCATTTTGGGCCATCGGGTGAAAAAGTTGCTAATTTTTGCCGAGCAATTATCATAACGACGGCTGCTCCGATAACAGCAGAGCCAAAAATAAAATCGAACGATTCAGGTATATTATAGGCTGAGTGTACACCAAACATATACGCCAATCCATTTAAAATATTTATAATTGCACCTGCAATAAGAACAAAGTAAATCAAAAAATTATGCCATTTCATTGTGTATGTATGGTTATTCATAACATCCTCCTGATAATTATAAATTAATTTTACATAATAATTATAACACGCCTCTAACGATTACGCAAGTGCGTATACGCAAATGCGAATATTTTTTTACAATTATCCTGAGGTGATAGCTAATGGGCGTTAAGGATGTTGTTGCAAAAAGATTCGTTGACCTGTGCAAAGAAAGAAACATCAAAATCAACGAACTTGCTAATATTTCGGGGGTAACTCCTTCCACAGCATACAGTATGTTAGACGAAAAGAGAAGGGATATATCAATTATCACAATCAAAAAATTTTGTGATGGTTTGGATATCAGTTTGGGAGAATTCTTTTCTACGCCGGATTTCGATAATCTGGAACAAGAGATAAAATAAATTTTTAAAATTTCAAAACTGAAACCACTGCAGACTTAAGCTAAAGTCTGCGGTGGTTTTTTAATGAAGTATTTTCTTTGAAAATATGAAGTAAAATAAATCCTATACGCAAAGCGTACTTCATATTGCATATTGCGTAGCAATACTTAATATCCGAAGGATATTTCATAAAGCCCGTCAAGGATTTATTTCATTGCGTGCTTTGGCACGCTTAATCAGTATCAAGCTTAAGCACAGCCATAAATGCCTCCTGAGGCACTTCAACAGTACCCAGCTGACGCATTCGTTTTTTACCCTCTTTCTGCTTTTCAAGCAGCTTTTTCTTTCGGGTAATGTCGCCGCCGTAGCACTTGGCAAGAACGTCTTTTCTCATAGCCTTAACGGTTTCTCTGGCAATAATCTTGCCGCCGATACAAGCCTGAATGGGCACCTCGAAAAGCTGACGGGGGATTTTATCCTTAAGCTTTTCTGCCATTTTTCTTGCTCTGGGGTAAGCTTTGTCTGCATGTATAATAAAGGAAAGTGCGTCTACGACCTCGCCGTTAAGCATAATATCAAGCTTAACAAGCTTGCTTTCCTGATAGTCCTTAAGCTCGTAGTCAAAAGAGGCGTAACCTCTTGTTCGGGCTTTTAGGGTATCGAAGAAATCGTATATAATCTCTGCAAGAGGCAGCTCGTAGTGGATGTCAACTCTGTCAGAGTCTATATATGTCATACCCTTAAAGTTACCGCGTCTGTCCTGACAAAGCTCCATAATATTACCAACGTACTCGGTGGGAGAATAGATGTGTGCATTTGTAATAGGTTCTTCTGTAGAAGCAATCAATGCAGGGTCGGGGTAGTTTGTGGGGTTGTCAATCATCTTCACAGTACCGTCGGTAAAGGTAATGCGATAGCTTACCGAGGGAGCTGTGGTAATAAGGTCAAGGTTAAATTCTCGCTCTAAACGCTCCTGAATAATCTCCATATGAAGAAGCCCCAAAAAACCGCAACGAAAACCAAAGCCAAGAGCAACCGAGGTTTCTGCCTCGTAAGTAAGGGATGCATCGTTGAGCTTTAATTTCTCCAGAGCATCTCTGAGGTCTCCGTAACGTGCTCCGTCAGCAGGATAAACACCGCAGAATACCATTGACTGAATCTCGCGGTAGCCGGGCAAAGGCTCATCGGCAGGGTTTGCAGTTAAGGTAACCGTATCGCCAACCTTGGCGTCACCCAAGGTTTTGATAGAAGCGGTAATGTATCCAACCTCGCCAGCCTTTAATTCGCCCACAGGGTCAAGAGAAGTTGCAAGCATATGACCGCACTCAACAACGTTAAATACGGAACCCGTCTGCATCAATTTAAACTCATCGCCAACCTTTATAGTACCCTCTTTAACTCTTACGTAAATAATTACACCCTTGTAGGAGTCATAGTAGGAGTCGAAAATCATAGCCTTTAACGGAGCATTTGCGTCACCTGTGGGTGCAGGCACCATATTTACAATCTGCTCTAATACAGCGTGAATATTAATATTTGCCTTTGCCGAAATTTCGGGAGCATCCTCAGCGGGAATACCGATAATATCCTCAATCTCGTTCTTAACCCTTTTAGGGTCAGCACTGGGCAAATCAATTTTATTTACAACGGGCACAATTTCAAGACCTGTGTCAACAGCAAGATAAGTGTTGGCTAAAGTTTGAGCCTCTATACCTTGAGACGCGTCAACAACCAATACCGCACCCTCGCAAGCCGCAAGAGAACGGCTTACCTCGTAGTTAAAGTCAACGTGACCGGGGGTGTCGATAAGATTAAAGAGGTAATCCTCGCCATCATCAGCAGTGTACTTAAGGGTAACTGCACGGGCTTTGATAGTAATGCCTCTTTCTCTTTCCAAATCCATATTGTCCAGAAGCTGGCTTTGCATATCCCTCTGGCTTACAGCCGAGGTGTGCTCCAGAATTCTGTCAGCAAGGGTAGATTTGCCGTGGTCAATGTGGGCAATGATGCTGAAATTTCTTATTTTATCCTGAGGAAAGTTCAAATTATCTCACCTGTTTCTGAAAATAAAGCTTATACATTAAAATTATAGCACATATTATACATTTTAGGCAAGAGTGTTTTGTCTTTCTAAAATAGCACCTTAAGTTTTACACAAATATAAACAAAAAAAGAGAATCATACTACCTCTTTTTATAGACTTTGGAAAAATTATATGGTATTATATACTTAATATAGTAAATTTTAAATAATTTACAATCATAGAGGAGGTTAATTAATGACCAAAAAGGAAATCATATCAGTTATCTCAGCATTGCTGGCAGTCGTATTGGGGCTTTCCTGCCTCAGCATTATGCCTGTATCTGCAAGAACTGACGACAATCTGCAAACTGTCTCCGCCACACTTATTGTAGGCGACGTTGACGAAAACGGAAAAGTAAACGTACGTGATGCAACAAATATCCAGAAGTTTCTTGCCGCACTTATTGACCTTACCGAGCAGCAGCTTAAGGCGGCTGACACCGACGGCAACAATAAGGTAAACATCAAAGATGCAACTTCTGTTCAGAAATGGTTGGCTCATCTTCTTCCTGAATCTGACATAAATCAGGAAATTCCTGCTGAATCAGAGCCCAATGTGCCTGAGACACAGCCCACAACCGAGCCTGAAACCGAACCCGACACCTTGCCCGTACTTGGTGAAGACGAGTATTACATCACCTATCACGTTGCAGGCGACGACAAATATCTGCAAACTATCGAAATTAATAACCCCAACCCCCTTTATTACCACACCGACCAAGCAGTAAGACTTGCAAACATCAGTGCTGATGGTTACATTTTCGAAGGCTGGTATGACGGTGAAGGCAATTCAGCCGAAAAAATCAAAGAAATTCCTGCAGGTACCACAGGTGAAATTGAGCTTTACGCACGCTGGACCCTTAAGGAATACACAATTCAGTTTGACTCTCCCTTAGATAAAATCGATGACATCACCTACACCGTTGACAAGGGTGCAACACTTAAGAATCCCAACTGGGACGGCTACACCTTTGTAGGCTGGACCGACGAAAACGGTAAGGTTGTAAACAGAATTGACAAAGGCACCACCGGCAACATCACATTACAGGCAAACTGGTGCAGTAAGCGTAACCAGACTGTTCCCGTAAAGGAGCTTGGCGACCCCATTATCCACGAAGACAAAGAACTTGGACAGCTTCTCTTTGTTTACGAAATCGGCAGAATGGAAAATGTTCCTCTTTATACAATCAAGGATTTCGGCAACTGCAACGGTCTTACCTGGACAGAAACAGAAACAACATCAGGCTCTATCAACAAGTCTGAGGCAAACAATATTACAGAAGCTATTGCAAATGCTACCACCCGTACATCTGCATGGACACTTTCCAAGGATTGGAACAACACAACATCCATCAGCCAGAAACACGCAAGCGAGGTTTCTGCAGAGCAGATGCAGTCCGCTACAAAAGAGTTTGAAGATACACAGACATGGAATATCGGTACAAACAAAGGCGGCAGCTATACAGTAAACCAGGAATACGGCATGCACTTTAATTACGGTGCAAATGCCGGATTAAACGTAGGTGTCGGCGTGCCTATAGAAATTATCGAGCTCGATGTAGGCGTTGATATGGGTGTTGACACCGAGGTTGGATATAACCAGTCTGTTTCAGCGTCTGAAAACAAAAACTGGAATGTAAACGAAGGCTACGAAAAAAGCTCAAAGGTAAGCGGCAGCGACACTCTGTCACAAACACTCAGCCAGAAAATCAGCGATGAATTCGGCTATAACCAATCATCATCTGTAGGCGGCAGCCAGAGCCAGAGCTCCGAGCTTTCTACATCTCAGACAGAGTCCAGAGAGTACTCATCTTCCTTCTCTTATGGTGTTGAGCAGACCGAGTCAAGCTCTATTGAGTACACCAGCGACGGTGCATACACAGGCTACTACCGCCTTGTTTGTGCAGGTACACTTCACGTATTTGCAGTAGTAGGTTTTGATATCGAAACCAGCACCTACTACACTTACACATACACAGTTCTTGACGAAGAACTTAAAAAGTTCATTGACTACTCTTACACCACATCTAATTTTGATGACTATGAAAACGGCGTGCTTCCCTTTGAGGTTCCCTACTTCGTTAATGAGTACGTAGACACAGTAGTTGGCGGCACATCAGGCCTTGTTGTTGATATAGACACAGGCATAATTGTTGACTATTTCGGCAAAGCCACAGACGTTGTAATTCCCAAGTACATCTCCACAGACAATGGCGACGGCACATATACTGTTACTGAGGTTAAGGGTATTGACGCAGGCACATTTGAAAACAACGAAAAAATCACCTCTGTTACAATGGGCGAGAATATAACAACAATTCCTGCCAATGCTTTCTCAGGCTGTACTTCACTTAAAAAGGTAGTCGCCGACTCTGTTACATCTATTGGTGACAACGCATTTATGGGTTGTTCATCCCTCGAAAGCTTCACGGTTCCTGCAGCAGTAAAAACACTTGGCAAAAACGCCTTTGTAAACGCAGGTAAGGTTACATTCAACCCCTGCACAGCAGAAATTGCCGACGCAGCTGCTTACTCAGGTGCAAGAGAAATTGTTATTAATATGGATAACCTTGAAGGCGATTACTCCAACAGAGCTCTCCTTATCGGCAGCGAAACCGAACATTTTGAGTTCAACGGTGCAGGCAAGGTTTACAACAAGCTTCACATTGTCTGCGATGCAAAGACAACCATCATCAACAACGCAACAATTGCTGATATGGACGGCACCCCCCTTAAGCTTTCTTCTGAAAACGTTACATTAAACCGTGTGGATATTCAAAGTGGCTCAAGCTTTGCTATGATTCTTACTGCAGACACCACAAACCTCTGGCTTTACGGTGCACCAAAGGTATCATCCTCTGCTGCTAACTCAATTTTAAGCCGTAACCTCAAGCTTGGTCTTGCAAACGCCAGTGCAGGCGGTACACTTAATGTACTTGCAGGTAATGTTGCAGTATGCGGCACACTTGAAAACGACAAATACCTCAGACTTGTAGCTCCTGCAACTGTCAAATATATCGACGAAGCTACCTACAACGGTCTTATCGATAATACGCTTGAGTGGGTACTTGCCGAAAACGTACCTGCTGACGCAGTTATTGTAGGCACAAGATGGACTTACGACAAAACCACAACCATTACCTCTGACAAGAATTATCTTGAGGGCTATACTTTAACAAATACTACGACCCATGAGGGTGATTGGGGTCAGTGGAGCAACTGGTCCAAAACCCAGTACACCGCAGACAGCAATACTCAGGTTGAAACCAGAACTGTAACTGATAAGGCAGCTTACACAAACTACCGATACTGGATTTACAGAACTGCCGACGGTTATGGTTACGGTACAAAGAATTATAACACCGGTTCAAAACACGGCGCTTGCACAAAGTATGATGAAATTAACCTCAGCTATCCCTTATCCGTAACAAACTCCTCATTGGGTCTTTACGGCAACTACGACAGCTCGATGTTCTCTCATGGCTACGACAACCAGTGGTTCTTCGGCGAAACAACAACTGTTCCTGCCCAGACTCACGTAGAGTACAGATTCCGTGACAAAGAAACTGTAACCACCTATTACCACACAAAAGAGGAAAACGTTACCTCTTATGTTGAGGTGCTTCCCGGTGACGGAATCTCAAACATTCAGAAATGGGTACAGTGTAAACTCTCATAAACATAATCAATCAAATAGCAAACAGCTCCGTATAAAACGGAGCTGTTTTTCTGTTACAAAAAACAGGCACCTCGCAAAGAAGTACCTGTTTTAAATTTGAATTTATATTACGCCTTAATTTAAGGAAATGTATAAATTAAACGCAACCCTGAGCCTTCATAGCCTCTGCAACCTTAATAAAGCCTGCAATGTTAGCACCTGCAACCAGGTCACCCTCCATGCCGTACTCCTTAGCTGCATCGTAGGAGTTCTTGTAGATAGCCTTCATAATGCTCTTAAGCTTCTCATCAACTTCCTCTGCGCTCCAGCTGTAACGCATAGAGTTCTGGCTCATCTCAAGACCTGAAACTGCAACGCCACCTGCGTTAACAGCCTTAGAAGGAGCAACAGTAACCTTATTCTCCTTAAGGTATTCAACAGCCTCATTTGTTGTGGGCATGTTGGAAACCTCAACATAATACTTAACGCCGTTTGCTACAATCTTCTCAGCCTCAGCCATGCCTACCTCGTTCTGAGTAGCACAAGGCATAATGATGTCAGCCTTAACACCCCAAGGCTTCTCGCCTGCATAGAAGGGAACACCAAACTTGTCAGCATAATCCTGAACCTTATCGCGGCAGGAATCACGCATCTCGAGCATATAGTTAATCTTCTCGTCGGTTGTGATACCGTTCTCGTCGTAGATGTAGCCGTCAGGACCTGAAAGTGTAACAACCTTACCGCCAAGCTCTGTAACCTTCTTAACTACACCCCAAGCAACGTTACCGAAGCCTGAAACAGCAACAGTCTTGCCCTCAAGTGTTTCGCCGAATGTGTTAAGCATTTCAACTGTATAGTAAACAGCACCGAAGCCTGTAGCCTCTGGACGGATAAGAGAACCGCCGTACTGTAAGCCCTTACCTGTTAAAACGCCTGTAAACTCGTTCTGAAGTCTCTTGTACTGGCCGAACATATAGCCAATCTCACGTGCGCCTGTACCGATATCGCCTGCAGGAACATCAAGGTTAGGACCGATGTGTCTCTGAAGCTCTGTCATAAAGCTCTGGCAGAAACGCATAACCTCGCCGTCAGACTTACCCTTGGGGTCAAAGTCAGAACCGCCCTTGCCGCCGCCCATAGGAAGGGTTGTAAGGGAGTTCTTAAATGTCTGCTCAAAGCCGAGGAACTTGATAATAGATGCGTTAACAGAGGGATGAAGTCTGATACCGCCCTTGTAAGGACCGATAGCAGAGTTAAACTGAACTCTGAAACCGCGGTTAACCTGAACTTTGCCGTTATCGTCAACCCAAGGAACACGGAAGAAAATCTGTCTCTCAGGCTCTACGATTCTCTCTAAAACGCCTGCCTCAACGAGGTCGGGTCTCTTTTCTACAACGGGCTCGAGGGAGGTTAAAACCTCAGTAACTGTCTGAATAAATTCGGGCTCGCCGGGATTTCTTTTCTTTACTCTCTCCAATAAATCGAGGAGATACTCGTTCTTAAGTGCCATATTTTTCACGGCTCCTTCAAATAAAAATATTTCGCTATTTTAGCAATGAATAAATTATACATCAAAGGCAAAGTAATTTCAAGAGAAAATATGAAATTTTTTCCTTCAATTCCTGCAAAATTTAAAGAATTTAAGCTTGATTTTCCGTCAAAATGAATGAAATCGCCCTGCAATTTGCACAAAATTGCAAAAACTAAAGTTTTGGCAAAGTTTTAAAAATACATTTGTAATAGGGCTAACTTTGTGGTATCATATAAGTGATAAACACTTCCCTAAATTTATTATTCAGGTGGTATATATATGAGGAAAACTAAAATTGTATGCACCATGGGTCCTGCCTGCAACGACAAAGAGACCCTTAAAAAAATGATTATGGCAGGTATGAACGTTGCCAGAATCAATATGTCTCACGGCGTTTACGACGTTGTTAAAAATCAGGTTGATATGTTAAACGAAGCTGCCGAGGAATGCGGCAAAAACGTTGCAATCTTACTTGACACAAAAGGTCCCGAGGTACGAATCGGCACCTTTGCAAATAAAAGTGTCGAGCTGACAACGGGTCAGACCTTTGAGCTTTACAAGGAGCCTACCGAAGGTACTGAACAAGGTATAAGTATAAGCTACCCTCGCCTTATTGATTTGCTTTACGCCGACAAGACAGCTATCGGCAGACAGCTCTTACTCGACGATGGTAAAATCGTTATGAGCGTGCAGAGTGTTACCAAAGAAAAAATCACATGTATTGTTATTCAAGGTGGTATACTTTCAAACCGCAAATCTATCAATATTCCTGATTATCACATCAATATGCCCTTCGTAAGTGCTCAGGACAGAAAAGACCTTGAATTTGGTCTTTCCTTAGGCGTTACCTACGTTGCCGCAAGCTTTGTAAGAAGTGCTGACGACGTTATAACTATGCGTGACTTTATTGACAGCTTAGGCTACGAGGGCGTTGAGATTATCTCTAAAATTGAAAATCAAAGCGGTGTTGACGATATCGACAACATTATAAAGGTCAGCGACGGTATTATGGTTGCTCGTGGCGATATGGGCGTTGAAATTCCTTTTATCAAAATCCCCGAGCTTCAGAAAACCATTATCAGAAAAGTTGTTTACGCCGGTAAGTATGTTATCACCGCTACTCAGATGTTAGAGTCTATGACTCACTCTCCGCGTCCTACCCGAGCAGAAATTAACGACGTTGCCAACGCGGTTTATGACGGTACTTCTGCCGTTATGCTCTCGGGCGAAAGTGCCGCAGGCGAATTCCCCGTTGAAAGTGTTGAGACTTTAGCAAACATTTGCTATCAGGCTGAAAAGCACACAGAGTATCACATATTAAAGGATGTTCACGGCAATATTGAAAAGAAGAATTCCTTCAGAGAAAACATCTGCAACGCCGCAAAGAACATTGCCGAAAACCTTGGTGCTTCTGCAATTATCGTTGAAAGCAAAACAGGCTCTGTTGCACGTGCTATGGCAAGATGCCGCCCCGACTGCGACATTATCGGCGTCGTAACAAGTATGGACGTTTGCAAAAAGCTTAGCCTTAACTGGGGTATTACCACAGTACTTGGCAAAGAAATGACTGAAAGTGACGATATTACACGTCAGGCTATGGACAAGGCTATAGAAACAGGCATTGTTAAAAAGGGCGATACCGTTATCGTAATATCCTCAAACAAAACCGTTCCGACCTCAGGTACCGATACACTTAACATTCGTGTTATATAACTCGTTAGCTACAGGCAAATAAAAAGCTATCATGAATTTAATAAATTCGGTAAGGTGCGACCCCTCCTCTACAAAATAACATTATTTATAACAAAACCGCTTCGGGAATTCCGAAGCGGTTTTACTTTTATTCAAGCTCGAAAGCTCCTGTATAAAGTCTATAATACTGACCACGCTCAGCAATAAGGTCGTCGTGGTTACCTCGCTCAATAATTCTGCCCTGGTCTAAAACCATAATTACGTCAGAATTTTTAACAGTAGAAAGTCTGTGGGCAATTACAAAAACTGTTCTGCCCTTCATAAGAGCATCCATACCCCTTTGCACCAAAGCCTCGGTACGGGTATCGATTGAAGAAGTAGCCTCGTCAAGAATCATAACAGGCGGGTCGGCAATGGCTGCCCTTGCAATGGATATAAGCTGACGCTGACCCTGCGAAAGGTTAGCACCATTGTTTGTAAGCTCGGTGTCATAACCCTGAGGAAGTCTTGTGATAAAATCGTGGGCGTTGGCAAGCTTTGCGGCAGCTATAATCTCATCTTCTGTAGCGTCAAGCTTACCGTAGCGGATATTGTCGGCAACTGTGCCTGTGAAAAGGTTTGTTTCCTGCAAAACTATACCCAAAGAACGTCTTAAGTCGTCCTTTTTAATCTTATTTAGGTTTATTCCATCATAACGGATTTTGCCGTCCTCAATATCGTAGAATCGGTTAATAAGGTTTGTGATAGTAGTTTTACCTGCTCCTGTTGCGCCTACAAATGCAACCTTCTGACCGGGCTCGGCGTAAAGGGTAATATCGTGAAGAACAGTCTTGCCCTCTACGTAGGCAAAGTCTACCTCATGCATTCTTACCTCGCCTTTAAGCTCGGTGTAAGTCAAGGTGCCGTCCTCATGAGGATGCTTCCACGCCCAAAGTCCTGTGTGCTCCTTACATTCGGTAAGCGTACCATTTTCATACTTTGCATTAACAAGAGTAACGTAGCCGTTGTCTTCTTCGCTCTTTTCGTCAAGCAAATCGAAAATTCGCTTTGCACCGGCAAGTGCCATAACAATTGAGCCTGCCTGCTGCGAAACCTGATTAATAGGCATAGAAAAGCTTCTGGAGCTTACAAGGAAAGTAGCAATAACACCCAAAGTAAGACTTGGGTCGAAGCCCGAAATCGCAAGTATACCGCCAACAACAGCAATCAAAACATACTGTAAATGGCCAAGGTTGCCGTTAATGGGACCTAAAATGTTTACAAATTTATTAGCCTTGTATGAAGTATTGCAAAGACTGTCGTTTAATTTGTCAAAGTCCTCTTTTGCGTGCTCTTCGTGGTTAAACACCTTAACCACCTTCTGACCGTTAATCATTTCCTCGATAAAGCCGTTTTCCTCGCCTAAAGCCTTTTGCTGATGCACAAAGTACTTGCCGCTTTTACCTGCAACCTTACCCGAAATCAAAAGAGTAAACGCAACGAACAAAAGCACAAAAAGCGTAAGCCAAACGTTGGTGGCAAACATCATAACAAGGTACACAACAATGGTGATAACCGAGCTCATAAGCTGAGGAATACTCTGGGAAATCATCTGACGAAGTGTATCAATATCGTTGGTGTAGTAGCTCATTACGTCGCCGTGGGTATGAGTATCAAAGTACTTTACGGGCAAGGTCTGCATATGGTCAAACATATCATCGCGAACGCCCTTCATAACGCCCTGAGTAATACGAACCATCAAAAGCTGCTGAGAAAGAGTCGAAACTATGCCCACAAGAAAAATTACCGCCATGGCGACTATTGCACTGATAAGGTCGGAATAATCAGGCACCGCCATTTTAAGAAGAGGTGCAATATAATCATCAATAATATTACCTATAAACATTGCACTTGCGGCACTTACAACCGCGTTTACGATAATACAAAGAAAAACAAGAATAAAACTAAACTTATACCGCTTTGTAATAAGTCCAATAAGCCTTTTAAGGGTTTTGCCCTGACTTTTATCCATAGTAAGCTTTTTGCCCATTACTGCGGGGTCGTATTTTTTAGGACCTGCCATTACTTAACTCCTCCCTTCGTCTGAGAGGAATATACCTCTTTATAAATTTCACTTACTCCAAGAAGCTCTGCATGCGTTCCAACAGCAGAAATCTTGCCACCATCCATAACAATAATCTTGTCGGCGTGCTCTACTGACGAAATACGCTGAGCAATAATAATCTTTGTGGTCTCGGGCAGATACTCCTTCATAGCATTTCTTATATATGCATCAGTCTGTGTATCTACCGCACTGGTAGAGTCGTCAAGAATAAGAATTTTAGGATTCTTAAGAAGTGCACGTGCTATACAAAGCCTTTGCTTCTGTCCGCCTGAAACATTGGTACCGCCTTGCTCGATAAAGGTATCAAGTCCCTGAGGCATTTTAGAAACGAAATCATAAGCACAGGAAGATTTTAACGCACGTACTATTTCCTCGTCTGTAGCTGAGTCGTTGCCCCACTTAAGATTTTCGCGGACTGTACCCGAGAAAAGCACGTTTTTCTGCAGTACCATCGCAACTGAATCACGAAGAGATTTTACAGAATATTCCCTTACGTTTTTACCGCCTACAAGCACGTCACCCGAGGTTGCATCGTAAAGACGCGGAATAAGCTGAACCAATGTAGATTTAGAGCTGCCTGTTCCGCCGATAATACCAACGGTTTCTCCTGACTTAATTTCAAGGTCAATATCAGTAAGGCAAAGCTTATTAATATCCTTAGAATAGCTGAAATTAACATCCTTAAAAGTAACCGAACCGTCTTTGATTTCGGCAACAGGATTTTCGGGGTCGGTAATGTCGCTTTCCTCCTGAAGAACCTCTACAATTCTTCCTGCACTTGCACGAGACATAACAATCATCATAAACACCATGGAAAGCATCATAAAGTTCATTAAAATTTGCATTGAGTAGGTAAACATACTTGTAAGCTCACCTGTAGAAAGCTCCACCTCGGCGGTGTTTACCACAATATTTGCACCAAACCACGCAACAAGAAGCATTACACCGTAAATACACACCTGCATTAAAGGCATGTTAAAAGCGATAATCTTCTCAGCTTTTGTGGCAAGTCGGTAAGTAGCGTCCGAAACCTCGCCGAATTTTTCTCTTTCCTTATCCTCACGGACAAAGCTTTTTACAACTCTTATACCTCTTAAATTTTCCTGAACAACTCGGTTCAGCTTGTCGTAGGTTTTAAGCATAAAAGCAAAGATAGGGTGTGCATACTTCATAATTATAAGCAGACCTATTGCAAGCACAGGTAAAACGCCAACGAAAATAAGACCCAGCTTGGGGCTTATAATAAACGCCATAACCAAAGAGAAAATCATCATAAGAGGGCTTCGGATAGCGATTCTTATAATCATCTGATACGAATTCTGCACGTTTGTAACGTCGGTTGTAAGGCGTGTAACCAAGCTTGATGTTGAGAATTTGTCGATATTTGCGAAAGAGAAATTCTGTATACGATAGTACATATCGTGTCTTAAATTTCTTGCAAAGCCTGTGCTTGCCTTAGCGGCAAAATCACCTGCAAGCACACCGCAAACAAGTGAAACAAGCACCAAGCCGATAAGAATAAGTCCTATCTGCCAAAGGCTTTGTATGTTGCCCACAACAACACCTTCGGCATTTTTATAGTTAATACCTTCATCCAATAGCTTTGCCATAACCATAGGGATTATAACCTCCATGGTAACCTCGCCTGCAATAAACAACGGACAAAGTATTGACGGCAGCTTAAATTCGCGAACACTTTTCGCTAATTTTTTAATCAAAACCTTCATCTCCAAAATAAAACTAATAATAATTATCCTACTTTTTTTAAATCAAATCAAGGGAAATAATGTTAAATTTATGTTTTTTATAAATTATGTTTACAGCACGTTTACATATTACGAAAAAGTATACAAAGACAAAACTACCCGAGGTTAAAACCTCGGGTAAATTCATATTAGTTTAAAGCTTCAATAGCATTTTTAATAAGAGCAATTTTTTCTCTTTCTTTCTCTGCCTGCATACGGATTTTCTCAACAACCGCCTCAGGAGCCTTTGCCATAAAGCCTGCATTATTAAGCTTGCCTTCGTCCTGCTGAAGCATCTTTTCAACCTGAGCTAACTCCTTGTTAAGACGCTTAAGCTCAGCATCCTTATCCACAAGCTCGTTCATGGGAATGTAGATTTTTGCATCACCTGTAACTACTGTTACCGCGCCCTCTACGTCAAAGCTTTCGCCTACCTCAACCTCTGATGCAGATGCAAGCTTTTCGAAGAACTTCTTGCCTTCTTCAAAGGTAGAAATACACTTTGTAGCAATGTAAACCTTAGCCTTCTTTGAAGGAGGAATGTTCATTTCGTTACGTCTTGTACGGATAGCAGTAATAGCCTCCATAACCTTTGCCATTTCAGCCTCAGCCTCGGGGAAGTTAAGTGCATCCTCAAACTCGGGGAACTTCTGGGTCATAATGGTTTCGCCCATACCCTCTAAGGGTAAGGTCTGCCAGATTTCCTCAGTAATAAAGGGCATAAAGGGATGTAAGAGTCTGAGCATTCTTTCAAGTACCCAAACAAGAACACATCTGGCATTTTTAGCATCGTCGCCGCCCGCCTGAAGTCTGGGCTTAGCAAGTTCGATATACCAGTCGCAGTAGCAGCTCCAGATAAAGTCGTAAACCTTTGAAACCGCAATACCAAGCTCGAATTTCTCAAGGTTGTCGGTAATTTCCTTAGCAAGAGTATTAACGGAAGAAATAATCCACTTATCCTCGGTTGTAAGAGTATCGGGAAGCTCGCACTCAACCTCAAAATCGTCAATGTTCATATGAACAAAGCGGCTTGCGTTGTAAAGCTTGTTAGCAAAGTTACGGCAAGACTCAACTCTTTCCTCAGAAAATCTCATATCATTTCCGGGTGAGTTACCTGTAGCCAAGAAGAAGCGGAGTGCGTCAGCACCGTATTTGTCAATAAGCTCAAGGGGGTCTACACCGTTACCCAAGGACTTACTCATTTTTCTGCCCAAAGCGTCACGGATAATACCATGAATGAAAACTGTGTCAAAAGGCTGAGCCTTCATATGCTCACAGCCTGAGAAAATCATTCTGGCAACCCAGAAGAAGATAATATCGTAACCTGTAATAAGGGTATTTGTGGGATAGAAGTACTCAAGCTCCTCGGTTTTCTCGGGCCAGCCTAAGGTTGAGAAAGGCCACAAAGCAGAGGAAAACCATGTATCAAGAGTATCAGGGTCCTGAGTCATGTGGGACTTGCCGCACTTGGGACAAACTGTAACAGCTTCCTTTGAAACTACCATCTCACCGCAGTCTGCACAGTAGTAAGCAGGGATTCTGTGGCCCCACCAAAGCTGACGGGAAATACACCAGTCGCGGATATTTTCCATCCAATGGAAGTAAACCTTTTCAAAACGCTCGGGAACAAACTTTGTCTTGCCACTCTTAACGCAGTCGATTGCAGGACCTGCAAGGGGTTCCATCTTAACGAACCACTGCATAGAAACACGAGGCTCGACAGTGGTGCCGCAACGGTAGCAAGTACCAACGTTATGTGCGTGAGGCTCGATTTTAACAAGGAAACCGCCCTCTTCAAGGTCTTTTACGATAGCTTTTCTGCACTCGTAACGGTCCATACCAACGTACTTTTCGCCTGCAGCCTCGTTCATATGAGCTGTGTCGTCCATTACGTTGATAATGGGAAGGTTGTGACGTAAACCAACCTCAAAGTCGTTGGGGTCGTGGGCAGGTGTAATCTTAACAACACCTGTACCAAACTCCATATCAACATAGCTGTCGGCAACAA
>JAUNEH010000079.1:0-7076 GCA_030525665.1 Ruminococcus sp. | reverse complement strand
CTCTCGCCTACTATCATACCCTCGTAAACCTCAACGCCTGCACCGATAAAGAGTCTGCCTCTTTCCTGTGCCTGATAAAGTCCGTAAGTAACGCTTTCGCCTGATTCGTGAGCAATAAGAGAGCCCTGATGACGGGTTACAATCTCACCCTTGTAAGGCTCGTAGCCGTCAAAAACAGAGTTCATAATACCGTTGCCGTTGGTGTCTGTTAAGAATTCGGGGCGGTAACCCATAAGACCGCGGGCAGGAATTCTAAACTCGATATGTGTCATACCGGAATCACGTGTACCCATATTGATAAGCTCGCCTTTTCTGGAGCCTAATTTTTCCATAACAGGACCCACATATGCGTCGGGAACCTCAATCATAAGATACTCGATAGGCTCGCAAAGAACGCCATCGATAGTCTTTGTAATTACCTTGGGACGCGACACCTGAAATTCGTAACCCTGACGACGCATTGTTTCGATAAGGATTGAAAGGTGAAGCTCTCCCCTGCCCGAAACTCTGAACGTATCGGCAGAATCGGTCTCAGCGACACGAAGTGCTACGTTTGTTTCGATTTCCTTAAAGAGTCTGTCGCGAAGATTACGGGAGGTAACAAACTTACCCTCTCTGCCTGCAAAAGGAGAGTTGTTTACTATAAAGTTCATAGAAACTGTAGGCTCGTCAATTTTTACAAAAGGCAAAGCCTCGGGGGTTTCTACGTCACAGATAGTGTTGCCGATATTAATGTCCGCAATACCGCTTACGCATACGATATCGCCTAAGGTAGCACTTTCAGTCTCAACACGCTTTAAGCCTTCGTACTGATAAAGCTTAGAGATTTTAACGCGTTTTGACTCGCCGTCTTCGGTACAAAGAAGAGCCTGCTGACCTGCTTTAACAGAACCCCTCTCTACTCTGCCGATACCTATACGGCCGATATAATCGTCGTAGTCGATATTGGAAAGCAAAAGCTGTAAGGGAGCATCCTTATCACCCTCGGGAGCAGGGATTTCTTCAACGATTTTTTCAAAGAGAGGCTGCATATCCTTACCTTCTTCGTAAGGGTCAAGCATTGCAAAGCCGTCTTTGCCTGACGCGTAAACCACAGGAAACTCAAGCTGGTCGTCATCTGCACCAAGCTCAATAAATAGGTCTAAAACCTCGTCTATAACTTCTTCGGGACGTGCACCGTCGCGGTCGATTTTGTTAACGACTACAAGCACCTTTTTCTTAAGACCTAATGCCTTTTTAAGAACAAAACGGGTCTGGGGCATACAGCCTTCGAAAGCGTCAACAAGAAGCAAAACGCCGTCTACCATCATAAGTATACGCTCAACCTCGCCGCCGAAATCGGCATGTCCGGGGGTATCTACAATATTAATCTTAACATCATTATACATAACAGCTGTGTTTTTCGAAAGAATTGTAATGCCTCTTTCTCTTTCCAAGTCGTTTGAGTCCATTACTCTTTCGGCAACAGCCTCGTTTACACGGAAAATGCCACTCTGTCTGAGTAAGGAATCAACAAGAGTTGTTTTGCCATGGTCAACGTGGGCAATAATAGCAACGTTACGTAAATTTTCGTTTCTTGACACAAAAACCATTCTTTCTACATTAAAATTACTAAAATATTTTATCACACCAGAGCTTTAATTACTATGGTAATTATATATGAAATTAAAAGCTAAAGAACAAAACTTATTATATTACTATGTGATTTTTTTCACTTTACAATATAGATGTTTTAATATATAATATATTAGTTAGAATATTTGAAGGAGGTATCTTAAGATGGGATACACAATAGCTGAGAAGATTATCAAGGCACATCTTCTTGAAGGCGAAATGGTAAAAGGCACAGACATCTGCCTTAAGATTGACCAGACTCTTACTCAGGACGCAACAGGTACAATGGCTTATTTAGAGTTCGAAGCCATGGGCGTTGACAGAGTTAAAACAGAAAAAAGCGTGGCTTACATAGACCATAACACATTACAGACAGGTTTCGAAAATGCTGACGACCACAGATTTATTCAGTCAGTTTGTAAAAAACACGGCGTTTATTTTTCACGTCCCGGTAACGGCATCTGCCATCAGGTTCATCTTGAGCGTTTCGGCAAGCCCGGCAAAACATTAATCGGCTCTGACAGCCACACCCCTACAGGCGGCGGTATCGGTATGCTTGCTATGGGTGCAGGCGGTCTTGACGTTGCAGTTGCTATGGGCGGCGGCGGATATCACATTACAATGCCCGAAATCGTTAAGGTTAACCTTAAGGGTAAATTAAACGATTACGTAGCAGCTAAGGATATTATTCTTGAAGTTCTCCGCGTTCTTTCCGTTAAGGGCGGCGTTGGCAGAATTATTGAGTACGCTGGCGAAGGTGTTAAGACACTTTCTGTTCCCGAGCGTGCTACAATTACAAATATGGGTGCTGAGCTTGGTGCTACTACATCAGTGTTCCCCTCTGACGAGATTACACGCGAGTTCTTAAAGGCTCAGGACAGAGAATGTGACTTTACAGAGCTTTCTGCAGATGCAGACGCAATTTACGACAAGGAAATTGAGATTGACCTCTCTACCCTTACTCCTCTTGCCGCTTGTCCTCACAGTCCTGACAACGTTAAGCCTGTATCTACTCTTTCCGACATTAAGGTTGACCAGGTTTGCATTGGTTCCTGCACAAACTCCAGCTATCTTGATATGATGACAGTTGCAGCTATGCTTAAGGGCAAAACTGTTGCAGATGGTGTTTCTCTTTCAATCGCACCCGGCAGTAAGCAGGTTCTTAATATGCTTGCTCAGAATGGTGCATTGGCTGATATGATTGCCGCAGGTGCAAGAATTCTTGAGTCTGCTTGTGGTCCTTGCATCGGTATGGGTCAGTCCCCCAACTCTGCAGGTATTTCCCTGAGAACATTTAACAGAAACTTTGAAGGCAGAAGCGGTACTGCCGACGGTCAGATTTATCTTGTATCTGTTCAGACTGCCGCAGCTTCAGCACTTACAGGTTACTTTACAGACCCCACAACCTTAGGCGTTGCTCCTAAAATTGAGATGCCCGAGAAGTTCCTTATTAACGACAATATGGTAATTGCTCCTGCAACACCTGAGGAAGCTCCTTCTGTTGAGGTACTTCGCGGTCCCAACATCAAACCCTTCCCCACAACTACTCCTTTAGCCGCTGACATTAATGCAAGCGTTTCACTTAAGGTTGGTGACAACATCACAACCGACCACATTATGCCCGCAGGTGCTAAGATTTTACCCTTACGCTCTAACATTCCTGCTATTTCACAGCACTGCTTTACAGTTTGTGACAAAGAGTTCCCCGAGCGTGCAAAGGCACTGGGCTCCTCTATTATCGTTGGCGGCGTAAACTACGGACAGGGTTCTTCCCGTGAGCATGCTGCACTTGCTCCCCTTTACCTTGGTGTTAAGGCTGTACTTGTTAAGTCTTTCGCAAGAATTCACCGCAGTAACCTTATTAACGCAGGTATTCTGCCTCTTGAATTTAAAAACGAGGCTGACTACGACAACCTTGCACTTGGTAACGAGATTCAGATTCCTGACATTGCAGAAATCGTAAAGAACGGCGGCGACGTTACAATCAAGAACATCACAACCGGCAAGGACATTATTGCCAAGTGTGAGCTTACTGAAAGAATGAGAGACATTATCCTTGCAGGCGGTCTCTTAAACTACACAAAGGAGCAGAGCAATGGATAAAATTAAAATGAACACCCCCATCGTTGAGATGGACGGCGACGAAATGACAAGAATTATCTGGAAACAGATTAAAGATATTCTTATTCTTCCTTTTGTTGACCTTAACAGTGAGTACTACGACCTTGGTTTAGTTCACAGAAACGAAACCAAGGACCAGGTTACTATCGACAGTGCAAATGCAACCAAGAAGTACGGCGTTGCTGTTAAGTGTGCTACTATTACCCCTAATGCACAGAGAGTTACAGAGTACAACTTAAGCGAAATGTACAAGTCCCCCAACGGCACAATCCGTGCAATTTTGGACGGCACAGTTTTCCGTGCTCCTATTGTTGTTAAGGGTGTTGAGCCTTACGTAAGAAGCTGGAAAAAGCCTATTACAATTGCAAGACATGCTTACGGCGATGTTTACAAGAACACCGAGATGAGAGCTTTGGAGGGCGGCAAGGCTGAGCTTTGCATTACAGATAAAGACGGCAACGAGCAGAGAAGTCTTATTATGGACTTTAAGGGTGACGGCATTATTCAGGGTATGCATAACACCGATAAAAGTATCAGCTCTTTTGCACGCTCATGCTTCAACTTCGCACTTGACACCAAGCAGGACGTTTGGTTTAGCTCAAAAGACACAATAAGCAAAATTTACGACCACCGCTTCAAGGATATCTTCAACGAAATTTTTGAGGCTGAGTATAAAGAGAAGTTTGAGAAAGCCGGTATCGAGTACTTCTATACTCTTATTGATGATGCTGTTGCACGTGTAATCAGAAGCGAGGGCGGCTACATCTGGGCATGCAAGAACTACGACGGCGACGTTATGAGCGACATGGTTGCTACAGCTTTCGGCTCACTTGCTATGATGACAAGCGTGCTTGTATCTCCTGACGGAGTTTACGAATACGAAGCAGCACATGGCACTGTTCAGCGTCACTACTACAAGTACCTTAAGGGCGAAGAAACATCCACAAACTCTGTTGCAACTATTTTTGCATGGAGTGGTGCCTTAAGAAAACGCGGCGAACTTGACGGAAACAGCGAACTTATGGCGTTTGCGGACAAGCTTGAAAAAGCTACTATCGATACCATTGAAAGCGGTATTATGACAGGTGACCTTTACCTTATCTCGACTTTAGAGAACAAAAAGAAGGTCAACACCACAGAATTTTTAGAGGCTATCGGTAAACTTCTTACAGAATATTGCGGCTAATCCGCAGAGGTTTTAATATGAGTAAATCTGCCAACATATCTATGCCCGTTATCAGAAGGCTTCCCGGCTACTACCGAACCCTTAAGGTTTTGGAGGACAAAGGAATTGAGCGCATAAGCTCAGGCAAGCTTGCAGAGCTTATGAACAGCAACGCTTCTCAGATAAGGCAGGACCTTAACTGCTTTGGCGGCTTTGGTCAGCAGGGCTACGGGTATATTGTTTCTGACCTTAAGGAAGAAATTGCAAAAATCATCGGTATCGACAGAGTAAAGAATGCTGTTATTTGCGGCTTTGGTAACCTTGGTAAGGCACTTTACCACCATTTCGATGCCAACAAATATGGCTTTGAGCTTGTTGGACTTTTTGATTCAGACAAGCAAAAGCAAGGTCAAGCCGTAGGCAAGCTCTTTATACAGAGCGAAAAGAATATTATTGAGTTTTGCAAGGCAAACAACGTTGAAACTGCGATTATATGCGTTCCTACAAAATTTGCCGAGGGCGTGGCAGATATGCTTTACGAAGGCGGTGTCAGAAGCTTCTGGAATTTCAGCCACTTCAAGGTACGTACCAAATACAACGATGTGGTTGAAGAAAATGTACACCTCAGCGAAAGCCTGATGACTCTCTCCTACCTTATTGATAACTGATATACAAAAATCCCACGTTTACAAAGAGTAGACGTGGGATTTTTTATGCTATTATGTTCATTAGCTCTGTAAGAGAATCGATAACCACAGCGGTAGTTTCGGCAAACTCTAATCGGCTTTGGTGTCCCTGTGTAGTCAGCACGCAGTCGCACCCTATGGCCTGAGCCATCTTAAAGTCAGCCACGCAGTCACCGATAACGATTGCCTCGTTTGGGTCAATGCCCTTTTCTGCAAAATACTTTACCGCAAGGTGAGTTTTATCTTCAGCAATAAGATTATCATGGGCAAGAATTCTGTCGAAATAATCAGTAAGTCCAAACTCAGCAAGTCGTTTTGTAACCTTGTTGATATGAGTTGCGGATATTACTGTCTGCAGCTTACCTTTACCGTTAAAGTACTCAAGCACTTCATCGGCGTTTGCCATAACTGCTCGGTCTTTCAGGTGGTTTTCATAGCCTTCGTTGAATTCAGCAGCAATTTCGTCAAAATCCATTGAGTATAAATCCTCAAAAATATGCTCGTAAAATTTAATTATAGGGGTATCAACGTAGCTTGCGTATTGCTCAAAGTTGATTACGGGCAGACTACGCCTTATAAGCATATCGTTGACAGACGATAAAGCCGCGTCAATATCATCAATCAGGGTACCGTTAAAGTCCCAGATTAGCACTTTATATTCTTTCATATTTTCCTCAGATTCGCTTTTTTAGTCCTAAAGTGGTAAACATATCAATAAGTTCTTTAGCCTCCTGAGAATCAGCACAAGCAAAGTATTTACCTATATTTTTTGTAGTTACGTTACGCCTAATAATAAGCCTGTCAACCCAATGCACCGGTATAAAAAAAGGATAAAGTACAGGTAGCTTATCAACAGCCTTGAAGCGGAGCTGCATCCACTTAAGGGTTGGAAAAAGCTTATTGATAATTCTTGTTACTCCGTTTTTAGCACCCGAAGAATTATCCTTAAAGTTACTTATGCTATCAGACAGAAATGTAACGCTTACTCTGCCGTAAGTACAGGAATTTAAAATAAACCATGCACTTTTGGTATTAATATTTATTTCTTCATTACCAGAAAACCAATTTTGGCACAAGGCTAAGGTTTTTTTCTCGAAATCCAAAAGCAAAATTTCACTTAAAATCTTACTGATGTACTCCCTGTCAAGTTCATCTGTATGCTTTTTAAGAAAAACATATACATCCATATACATTCTTATACCTGCACCGCCGAATTTAACATGATTTGCAAGGTGCTCGAGCATATAGATGTAGGTGTCCTCAAGGTTCATTCGGGCAATATTTGAGTTCTCGTCAAGCTGTGCTCTTTGCCATATATCCGAAAAATAGCTGTAAGCCGGAGATTCTTCAGTTAAAAGATAACTATGCATCTCAAAATGAAGGATATCGTCCTTACGGTACGAAGTGTCCTTTTCGCCTACACTTTCTTTAACATATCCGTTTTCAAGAAATATCTTTTCAACTGCAGTGCGGTTAGAGGGCTCGCCAAG
>JAUNEH010000078.1:5473-7090 GCA_030525665.1 Ruminococcus sp. | reverse complement strand
GGAAGAATCGGTCGATGAGAACGAAACAATAAAAGAAATAGTTAATGTTCATTCAAAATTAGATAAATTATTAGTAGACTTTACAGGTTTTACCCAAGAAGAGGTAAAGATTTTTATTATTAAATTACTGAGATCGCGGCGGAATGATGTTCATATCGAAAACATCTTGCTGTATGATTTGGATTTGTTTAATAATTTTAAAGGGTATATTAGGGAATGTATTAATTTATACATAAAAAAAGAAAGAAATAATAAAAAGCCTTTTATGCCATATAAATTATATAATAATATGCAAAACCTCACAGTTGCTGATCAGATAGGATATATAGATCATATATTGAATTTATTTGAAAATTTCAGTTCAAATGAAGATACTTCCTGACGCATTATAATTCTATTGACAATTGTTTTTCATAATGATAATATAATGATGAAGGAGTAATTGATTATGAACGAATTTGAGTCTTATAATAATACAATGCTTGATAAGAGCGTTTTCGATATGTTTATGGAATGTTCTGATAGAATAGCAGGAAGTAAACTTTACGAAGAAATTGATATATATGCTACTGCAGAGAGCACCTTTTACGAAAGAGCAGTAGAGGAGTTTTGGCAAGATCCTATCGGCGGTTTTAGCAAGTAAACATTACCGAAAAGCTGTTCATATAAGTGTATTAATTAGTTTTTAAAGGAAGAGACTATCTCGTAATAGGGGATGGTCTCTTTTTGTGTCTTAAAGATATGGCAGTAAATACTTCATACCAAACCTTAATTATAAGTTGGTGCTTTTACTACCTTCTATTGCTTTTTGAGTGTCGGGTGATAAAATAAAAACAAAGAAATCTGTAGGACTTTGAGATGTTTTGATGATATAAATTGTATTATATTTGTAAGGGGGTGGTAGGATGTCTTGCGACTACAAGAGAACAGAAGAAGCATTGAAGCTTTATGGTGACAGCTTGATGCGAGTTGCCTTTACATATACTCAGAATATGGACGATGCTCAGGATATGGTGCAGGAGGCTTTCTTAAGATATCTTACCAAAGCTCCCAAGTTTTTATCATCTGAACACGAAAAGGCGTGGCTTATTCGTGTTACCATAAATATTTGCAAGAACTATATTACTTCTGCTTACCGCAAAAATTATGCCGAGCTTGATGAGAGTATAACTGTTTCGGACAGTTACAACACAGGCTTGAGTGACGCAATCAAAGCCCTGCCTCATAAATACAGAATCGTAATTCATTTGTACTACTATGAAGGGTACAGCCAAAAAGAAATAGGAAAGATTATAAACCTCACCGAGTCAGCGGTGGCAACCCGCCTTCAACGAGGACGGAGCTTGCTTAAGAAAAAGATAGGAGATGATTATTTTGACTGATAAGAAGTTTAGCGCTGAATATAAGAAGTACATAGAATCAGCAGAGCTTCCCTCAAGTTATCAAGCAGAAATCCTCTCTAATCTTAAGAAGAAAACAGAAGAACCGCCCCAATATAAGTTCTATAATAATCGTAAGCTTGTAGCCCCTTTAGTCGCGGCGGTGCTTGTGGTTTGCATAGGATTATCTGTATTCTTATCATTTTATCGGTACATGGGTGCCGTTCAATGAGGCTTG
>JAUNEH010000078.1:0-5463 GCA_030525665.1 Ruminococcus sp. | reverse complement strand
TTTTTAAAAAATCAAGATGTGACTTTGAATTTCAAAGTTATGTCTGCTACAAATCTCAGATGTATATCCGGTGCGAAAATCGTCTTTATATCTCCTTCAGGAGAGAGAATAAAAGATAAAAATGGTGAGGATATCACTGCCTTTACAGATGAAAACGGCACAGCCACAGTAACACTTCCAAGTGATGAAGATTACACGGTAGAGGTTACTGCTGAGGGCTTTATCACTCTTGAAGAGTCTGGCGAGGGCGGCAATTACTACATAAGCCCCATAATGGATGATGATACCTATCGTGCGGTACTTACTTGGGACAGAGGGTGCGACCTTGACACCCACTTGAGCGTTACTGCTCACGATAATACAGAGAAGATAAATTACTATAAAAGCGATATAAAAGATGAAAACGGAGTTGTTTTAGCCGCCCTCGACGTTGATAACGAAACAGGGGACGGCCCCGAAACTATTACCTTTAATGCGGACGATAATTCTTTGTGGCGTTTTTCCGTATGCTCTTATTCGGCACTTAAAGAAAACAGTAAATCGAGCCTTTTTGAGGCTAAGCCAAAAGTTACTCTTTATCAGGGAAATAAATTGGTTTGCACTTACACATTAGATAAAGAAACAGCCGATAATGTGTGGTGTGTGTTCCAGATTGAAAACGGTGAGATAAAGCAGAGTAATTACACATATTCGGTTAATGCTGTAACTGAGATAGAGTAAGGGGGAAATAAAATGAGCAAAAGGATTAGAATATCTGTCAGTCTTATTTTGATGCTGACTCTGGTGTTTTCTGCAGTAACTTTTACAAGGGCAGAGTCGGATGAGCGAGAGCTTTACTATAACGATGATTTTATATATGAGGTTTTATCGGATAAAACTATAACAATTCACTGCTATATAGGTACAGATAGTGAAGTAATAGTACCCGGCTTAATTGACGATTTGCCTGTTGTGTCTGTTGAGTCGCTGGCTTTCTATGGCACAAATGTAAAGAAGGTTAATATATCTGAGGGTATTACAACTCTTAAGGACGAAGCGTTCTTTTACAGTTCTTTGTTGGAGACAGCCAAACTACCTACCACTATTAAAACAGTTGGTCAGGGCGTGTTCAGAGATTGTGTTAATTTAAAAAACGTAACCTTTGCTGAAGATAAAGGTATGCTGGGTAAGTATATGTTTTACGGCTGTACCCGACTTGAAACTGTAAATATTCCTATGAACTTAGAGAATATTCCTGTTGGTGCTTTCAGTTATTGTCAAAGCATTAAAGAGGTTAAGCTTCCTGAAAACATTAAAGATATTTATGACTATGCTTTTTACGGCTCAGGGCTTGAGAGTATTACTCTTCCAAAAAGCCTTGAGAATATTTACACAAGAGCCTTTGCAGAAAGTGAATCACTTGCTGAAATTAAGGGTGCGGACAGAGAATTTGAGTTTGTTGCAGAGGATGCTTTTTATAACTGTATTGCAAAGTTTCCATATTTTAAGGAAACTACTGTAGCAACTACAATGCCTACCGAGAGTTGCACCGCACCTATCACCTCTACCGCACCTACCGAAACCACTCAGGTTACAAGCATAAACACAGATCCCACCGAACCATCACATTATATTCCGATTCCGCCAATAGAGCCAACGGATAATAACCCTCAGGCTTCTGCAGGTATTGAAGATGTACCGCCTTCAAGCGGATGGGATGATTTTACCACTATTTCCACCGACCCTACGGAAGCCTCAACAGCTACGATTATCCCTACTACCACAAGCGAGCCTGTTGTTACCACTACTGAGGTTACAACAACGGCAGAGCCTACAAAGCCTCAGGACATAATAACAGACGACGGATATTTTATCGGTCAGTCAGACGGCTTCCTACTTCACGAAGGTTCTAAAATATCATCGGCAAAGAACTTGGCAAGCGAAAGAAAAGAGGAGCTTTTGTCCCTTGCTTGGAATGTGAGAAGCTTGGGGGACACTAACTGCGACAATAAAGTTAACATCAAGGATGTTACCCAGATTCAGCGTTTTATCGCACTTATTATTGATGAAACTGCAGAAGATTTCAGTTACAAAAATGCAGATGTTAACACAGACGGAAAAATCACAATCAGGGACGCAACAATTATTCAGAAATTTGTAGCGAAAATAATTGATTCCTTGTACTGATTTTTTGAGATGTTTCGAAAGGCTTATTTGTATTAAAGGTAGAAAGATATTTTTCTATCAAACTACAAAGGAGTGTTATTATGCGTAAAGTTATATCTTTA
Source organism: Ruminococcus sp. (assembly GCA_030525665.1). Classification (GTDB taxonomy): domain Bacteria; phylum Bacillota; class Clostridia; order Oscillospirales; family Acutalibacteraceae; genus Ruminococcoides. The sequence continues at coordinate 3,196 of JAUNEH010000078.1, read as the reverse complement.
GTTCTTGTTGTCTTAATGGCGGTTTCATTGTTTGTGCCTATGCTTTCAGTAAGCGCAGAAACAAATGACGAAACAGAGGCAACAGTGTCCACATATAATCTTGTTGCCTTAATGAACAGAGGCGATAAGCTTTTAGAAGAATACGATTTTACCGAAGAAAGTTTAGAATCTTACCAAAAGGCTTACGACAAAGCTATGAAGGTTTTGTTCTACGGCAAAACTCAGGAAGAGATAGACAGTGCAAAAGAAGAGCTTGAGTCTGCAATAAGTGCCTTGTCAGCACAGATTGAAACCACAACTGTATCTGCTCCTATATATCGTCTTGCAGGCGATGTTAATGAGGATTCTAAAGTTAATGTAAGAGATGCAACTGCAATTCAGAAGCATTTGGCAAACATAATTACACTATCATCAATCGGAGTAGCTTTGGCTGATGCGAACGGTGACGGCAAGCTTAACATCAAGGATGCAACAGAGGTTCAGAAATTCATTGCAGGGCTTACAATCAATAATGTAATCGGCGAAGAAATAGAAGTAAAGCCTGATTTTACAGATGCTACAAAGCCCCAAAAAACCGAAGCAACAACACTAAATACAGATGCTACCGAAAAGGTTGACATTACCACAGAGGCGAGCTTACCTACAACTGCACCTGTAATTACAACAGAGCCTGCTGAGGTGTTGCCCACAGATGCGACTGAGGTTACAGAGGCAACAAAAGCAACCGAGGCTACCGACCCCACAGAAAGCTTACCCTTTGAGAATGCACGGGACAGATTTGAAAGACTAATGAATGTAGCAAACCATATTCTTTGCTCCACAGGTAACAATTACGATATGGAGTCCTATAATAAGCTGATTAAAGCTTATAATGACGGACTTATGATTATAGAACAGATTAATATTACAGATGAAGAGTACAATGCTCATTCGGATGTACTTGAAAGTGCAATTAACGGTCTTGTTATGTATGAATGGGACACCGAAGCACTCTTTTCAGCAATTCAGAAGGCAGAGGCTATTAACAAAGCAGACTACACAAAAGAAAGTGCCGACAACTTAAGTGAAAAGTGGCATCGTGCTATGGGTGCATTATTCGGCGCTAAGTCTCAGCAAGAAGTAGACAATGCCACAGCAGAACTTTTGGCGGCGATTGATGCTTTAGTGCCTGCGGACAGAATAAGCTTCACCCTTGCAGAAGAATTCCGTGTAGAGTATTACGGCTCAGAAAAAACAGAGCTTTACCTTGTTAAGTCTCGAGAGGAAATGGCAAGTGTTATTGCTAAGATTCGGGGCAGCATATACTCAAGTCTTTACACAACGCCTACCATAAGCGAAAAATACAATGACGAATTTTTCGAAAACAATGCCCTTATTATTTCCCTCAACTGTGTAGGTGGAAGCAACTGCTACCAGACTATTGACTCTCTTAATTTAGATGGCGATACACTTACAGTCTGCAGAACTCTTTACAAACCCGACATTGTACTTACAGATATGAACTACCGATATGCTCTCCTTGAAGTAAGTGCAAATGCGGTTAAGAATGTAAAGAATCTTGAAGATAACATTACCTATGCTACAATAGGTGATGATGTTACACTTCCTGACAAATACGAGGGAGAAATCGCTATATATTTCACCAATACTCAGAATTGGTCTAAAGTATATATCCATTTCTGGGGCGGTGAGTATGAAACAATATGGCCCGGTGTCGAGATGGATTTTGTAGAGAACAACCCCTACGGTCAGGATGTTTACAAAGCCTATATCCCTGCTGATACTACGGGTATAGTTTTCTCCGCGGGTGCTAATATGCCTCAGACAGTTGATATAGTTACAGATATTATTGATGGATGCGGTTTCTATCCTACCGAAGCTGTAAATAATAAGTGGAGTGTAAAAAGCTATATATATGAGGATAAGGACGAAGAAGAAACTACCGTAGCAACCAAACCTGACGAAGCTCCAATAACTACAACTGTGCCAGAAACAACCGTACCAAAAGATAATGGCAGTGACGGCACCGCAATAGTTTTCTCAGTAAAAGAAGAATACCGTGTAGAGTACTATGGCACAGATGACTCAAAGCTTTACATCGTAAGAAATGTCGCTGAATTTAAAGCAGTGCTTGATACTATCCAAAGCAGTTCCTATGGTGATTACTATCAAAAGCCCACCATAAGCGACGAGTATGACGATTTATACTTTATGAGCAATTCTCTCGTTATTTCTCTCAGTTGCGTTGGCGGAAGCAATTGTTACCAGACTATCGATGGCATTAAAGTAAGCGGAGATACCCTCACACTTCACCGAAGATTATTTAAACCCGATATTGTCCTCTGTGATATGAACTATCAGTATGCGCTTATAGAGGTTAATGCATATGAGGTAATAGGTGTGCAAAATGCAGTATATAGCAACACCCATGTTCGCATAACAGAATAACTGAATTTTATATTAAAGCAGAACTCCCGATTAAAAGTCGGGAGTTCTTTTGTGTGTGGATTTTAATGTTATGTGGATAATGAGGATGTGAAAAAAGCTGATGTTTTTATTAACATCAGCTTTTTAATATGTTTTATAATTTTGGGCTTGTGCAGGAATTTCTGATTTCTAAAGTGCAGGGGAGCTTGATTCGCATAGCACATGGTACAGCTTTTGCCCCGTCGGTGATAAGAGTGTTGAGTATAGACACTCCGTAAAAGCCCATTGCATAGACGGGAGCACTCAAAGTGGTAAGGGAAGGATTGGTGTAACTTGCTATTTCGATATTATCAAAGCCTACTATTGAAATATCTGCGGGGATTTTATAGCCTTTATCCTGAAGGGCTCTCATTGCGCCGATAGCTATAGGGTCACTTGCAGCAAATATAGCCGTAGGTAGATCGCCTTTTTCGATCATCTTATTCATAACCTTATAACCTGCAGAAATGTTAAATTCGCACATTCCTACATATTCTTCATACTCTACGCCGTGGGTGTTGCAGAAATTCTTGAAAATATCAAAGCGTTCATCTCTTAAAGCAGAGTTATCCTGTGGTGTTTCTATTCCGCCTAAAAAGCCAATCTTTTTATGACCAAGGTTAAAAAGATATTCCATTCCACTGGTTACTGCTTGGTTAAAGTCAAGGGTTATTGATGTAATATCAGGGTCTTCCACAGGCATATCAAGAAAAACGAGATTCAGTGTTAA
>JAUNEH010000077.1:738-7122 GCA_030525665.1 Ruminococcus sp. | reverse complement strand
TCCTTTGCCATCTCTGAATGTACGGCTATAACAGAAACTGTGTCCTTGTACTCGGTTGCAATTCTGTCAAAGTAGGGCAGCTCATTTACGCAAGGTGTACACCAAGTGCCCCAGAAGTTGATAATGGTAGTTTTGCCTGTTTCTATGGGGTTTATAGTGTCAGCAGTGATTTCTTCACCGGTTACTATGTTAAGGTCACTGCCGAAGCAGTAGTCGCCTATTTCTGTGCCGTACTCGGTTTCTACAGTGGGGGAGGACTGGCGTACATCGGGAACGTTCCAGTAATAAACTATTGCCGTAATAAGCACCGCCACAAGTAAAACCGCAGATATTGCTCGGGTAATCTTTCGTGCCTTGGTGTTGTTTTTTATATCGTCAGACGGAATTTTACTTTTATTTTTGGTTCCCTTAAAGCTGATAGCACCGGTGGGGCAAACGTCTATGCATTCGCCGCAGCTTATACATTCGCTGTCACCTACGTGCTTAATATCCATTTTGCACTTGTCAATGCACTTGTTGCAATTTATGCATTTGTCGGTGTTAAGCTTTATTCCGAAAAATGATATTTTATTAAAAAGTCCGTACAAAGCACCCAATGGGCAGATAAATCTGCAGAACATTCGGAAAATGAATATACATGCTACAATAATACTTACAAGCAGTAAGAACTTCCATGTAAACAGCGGTCCAAGCATAGAAAAGTAGCTTTCGTTTACCTTGTTTGAAAGAAGTGCTATGCCGCCTTCTAAGGTGCCTGCAGGGCAGATGTACTTGCAAAAAGCAGGCAGGGGAGTATCTCTGAATGCGTATGTAATGGGCACAATCAATACAAAGAATATGAGGACTGCGTATTTAAAGAAGGATAAAATCCTTGTTACAAAGCTCTTTTTTACCTTAGGGGTTTTGATTTTAAAGAGAAGCTCCTGAATAAGTCCGAAGGGGCACAGCCAACCGCATATCATTCTTCCGAATAAAATCGAGTAAAGTGCCAGTATGCCGCAAACGTAAAATATTGTGCTTTTGTCTGCACTGAAGCTTCCTTGAAGTGAGCCTAAGGGACAGGCACCCACAGCACCGGGGCAAGAGTAACAGTTAATACCGGGTACACACATTTGCTTGGTTTGTCCCTGATAAATGTTGCCTGTTACAAAGCCCTTGATATTGGCGTTGAAAAGCAACGCCGCGTAAAGCTGAATAAGCTTACGTTTGGTTGGTTTCAAAGAGGCTAATTTAGCTAAAAACTTTTTCATATTACCACCTCTATCCTAAACCTATGCATTCGGTGCAGATGTTTACAGCCTTTGTCAGCACATCGGCTACACCGCCTGTAGCAAAGCCGTAAATCAGCAAGCCTAAACCGACAAGCAGTACGGTACAGCGGATAACGGCAAGCTTTTTGTCAGCTTTGCTTTCCGTGGGGGTATCTGTATTCGGGTTTTGCTTAAGGTTAGGCAGTTTTGTCAGAAGACCGATTTCGCGATTAAAGCTTTTTGCTGATAGTATTTCTGCAGTTAATGACACAGCAAGCATAACGCCAAGACAGGGCAGAAGCACCCACATAGCCTTTATCACAGAGCTGTTGATTTCTGTAGAGTCAAAGTGCTTGCCGTCAATTGCATAAGCAAGAAATACAATGCTTGACAACACTATCACAGTGCAGTTTATAACCTTTATAAGCTTACGGATTTTTCTTTCTTTTTCAGCTGAGGCAGACTGCTCATTGGTTAAAGCCGTCATATCCTTTTTGCTGAGCAAAAGCTTAAGGCGGCTTTCGTAGTTTGTTTTAGGCTTTTGCTTTGTGCTTAGTGCAGGCAGCAGTAAATAAAAGACAATGCTTAATGCTATAAGACCGAGACAGATATATACCGGCACCGAAATTATGCTAAAGGCTTCTGAAACCGCTTGTCGCGAGTATGGGTCAGGCCCCGAATAATATATAGAAAGTGAGCCGTATATAAGGCAAAGCCCCGCCGCAATGATTGATATGCTTAGGATGATGTTGAAAAATCGGTAAAATACTGATAAGTTTTTTTCTTTCATGTTACGCCCCCTTAAAAGTTAAAAAATCGAAAAAATTCGATTAAATGTTATCTTAAACGTTATTTTTTTAATTATATCATCTGCATATTAAAAAGTAAATGAGTTTAAATTTAAAAAAATATGCAAAATTTATAAAAAAATAAAAAAATTACTTGTTTATTAAGTGGATATGTAGTAAAATGTATTCGTATATGTATGTCTATAACTGTAACTATGTCATGCGGTCATATACTATTAAAGTAAAGGGAGATTTACTTGATGAAAAAAGACAGAATGAAAAACACAGCCAAAAGGGTATTTGTGTCAGCCTTAGCGTCTACGGTGGCGTTTTGCTCGTTGCCGATAGTGGGTGTGTCTGCGGCAGATACCGAGTTCGAAGCGTCTTATATTAATAAGATAGAGGGTTTAGCGTCAGATTATACCAAATATCTTGACAGCACGGTTGCCTTTAAGCTTCCCGACAATGTTAAGGACAGTGACGAAATTTCGGTTATCGTAACCTTAGACCATGTCAGCATTATGGATGCTTACGAGGGTACTGACAAGGCTATGAGCCTTGCTGAATACTCTGCAAACAGCGACTATGCAGAAAATACAAGAAAGACTGTTGCTGACAAAAAATCACAGCTTCTTAAGGCGCTTGACGAGAAAAATATTTCTTACAAGGTCGGGGAAGAGTATACAACCCTTTTAAGCGGATTTGAACTTTTAATTAAAGCCGGCGACTTTGAAAACACTTGTAAGTCCCTTACTGATGATATGGATATTATTGTAGGCGAGGAGTACGAGAAGTGCGAAACTCAGCTGGTTGAAAACGAGGTTAACGTTTTTGATACAGGTATTTTCGACAGCTCTTCCTCGGGCTACGACGGCTCGGGTATGGTAGTTGCAGTTCTTGATACAGGTCTTGACTCCAACCATACAGCCTTTTCTGTAGATAATTTTACATCCGAAACCTTAGGTCTTACCTACGACGACGTTGCTGACGTTATTGACAAAACAGCGGCATCTGAGCTTTTAGACGGCCTTACTGTTGATGACGTTTACATCAACGAAAAGGTTCCATACGGCTTTGACTATGCAGACAACGACCCCGACTGTTATTCTACTCACAATAATCACGGTACACACGTTTCGGGCGTTATTGTTGGTAACGACGACACCATCCGCGGTGTTGCACCTAATGCTCAGCTTGTGTCCATGAAGATTTTCTCTGACGTTATGGACACCGCCAGAACTGCATGGATTTTATCCGCTTTGGAGGATTGTGTTGTACTTGGCGTTGATGTTATCAATATGTCAATCGGTACAGCCTGCGGTTTCAGCCGCGAATCCGACGAGGAAGCAGTAGACGGTATTTACGAGAAAATCCGTAACTCGGGCACAAGTATGATTGTAGCCGCATCCAACAGCTACAGCTCTGCTTACGGTTCCGAGGCAAACGGTAACCTTGCTCTTACATCTAACCCTGACACAGGTACAGTAGGTTCTCCCTCTACTTACGAAGGTGTAATGTCCGTTGCTTCTATTGCCGGTGTTGAGACTCCTTATATTAAATATAACAACACCATTATATATTTCACAGAATCCACCAACTCTGCCGCCGAGGAAAATAAGTTCTGCGACACACTTTTAGGCGACAAGGATTCGGTTTCTCTTGAGTACGTAGTTGTTCCCGGCGTGGGCAGAAGTGCCGACTATACAGGTATAGATGTTAATGGCAAAATCGCATTAGTCCGTCGAGGTTCCAATACCTTTGAAGAAAAGGCAATTATAGCTCAGGAGCAGGGTGCCGCAGGTATCATTATCTATAATAACGTATCCGGCGACATTAAAATGAACGTGGGCGATGCAACCCTTGCGGTTTGCTCTATTTCACAGGACGACGGCGAGATGCTTGCCGAAAAGGAAAACGGCACACTTAAAATCAGCAAAAGCCAGTCCTCGGGTCCTTTTATTTCTGACTTCTCGTCTTGGGGCCCCACACCCGACCTTAGAATTAAGCCCGAAATCACCGCCCATGGCGGAAGCATTCTTTCCTCTATTACAGGCGGCTCCTACGATAGACTTTCGGGTACATCAATGGCTTGTCCCAACCTTGCAGGTGTTGTTCTTCTTTTAAGACAGTACGTTACAGAAAACTTCCCCGACATTGCAGAGGATAATCTTAAGGTGAATGCAATGGTTAACGGTTTGCTTATGTCTACCGCTGACATTGCTCTTAACACCAACGGCCTGCCTTACTCCGTAAGAAAACAGGGTGCAGGTCTTGCAAATCTCGGTGCATCTATCGAAACTCCCGCTTACATCAAAACCTTTGATGCCGAGGGTAACGCTATGGATAAAGCTAAGCTTGAGCTTGGCGACGATAAGGACAAAACAGGCGTTTACGAAATGACCTTTGCCGTTAGCAATTTCTCTAATAAAGCAGTGTCTTACGATATCGGCTCATACATAATGACCGAGGGTGTCAGCGAAACAAAAACTAACGCAGGCGAAACCACCATTACCGAAGAGGCGTATATTTTAGACGGTGCAAGCTTTGAGGTGCTTTCTGTTGAAAATGGCAAGCTCAGAGGTAACACCGTAAAAGTGAAGAAGGGCGAAGAGGCTAAGGTAACAGTTAGAATTACACTTAGCGACGAGGATAAAGAGTATCTCGACAAGTCCTTCGAAAACGGTATGTACGTTGAGGGCTTTATTACCCTTACTGCAAAACAGGGCACAAAGGTTGACCTTAACGTGCCTTACCTTGCATATTACGGCGATTGGACAGTAGCACCCCTTTTCGACCTTACATATTATGATACCAACGCCGACGAGCTTGACGATGGTATCGATGTAGAGGACAAGGTTATGGCGGATGCCTATGCCTCTCGTCCTGTTGGCGGTATAAGCGACGACTACGTAAGCTACCTTGGCTCTTACTACTTCCTGCAGGATCCCGATGATATGGTGATTTCTGCCAACGAAAATTATGTTGCACTTTCCAATCAGCAGGGCACAATCCATTCTCTACGTTTCGTATGGGCAGGTCTCCTTCGAAACGCAGCTAAAATTGTTATTACTATCACCGATGACGCCACAGGCGAGGTGATTTTTGAGAAAGAAGAAATTGACGTTCGTAAGTCCTACAGCGACGGCGGTGCATCTATTTATCCCTCTAACGTTGAAATCGAATTTGACACCACCGAATACAACCTGGACAACAACAGACAGTATACAGTAAGGCTTGAGGGCTACGTTGATTATGATGAGGGCGGTTTGGAAACAAACGCTAATAACGTTTTCGAATTTCCCCTTGTGTCTGACTTCGAGGCTCCTACAGTTACAGACGTAGAGTATCGCTGGGAGTACGACAAAACCCTAAAGAAAAATCGTCTTTTTGCTGACGCATATATCTACGACAATCACTATGCAATGTCTTCTCAGCTTGGTTACATTACCGAAGAGGAAGACGAAGACGGCAACCTTGCTCCTGCTATGAAGGCGTTTGAGCAGTACATGACTCCCGTATACTCTCAGCGTAACAGCACAACCAAGGTTACCTACGAGCTTACTGATTATATCTACGACATTAAAAATAATGCAACAAACAAAAATTCCTTTACCCTTAACGTTTACGACTATGCATTAAACTACGCTACCTTTGAAATCGGTCTGCCTTATAATTACTCAGACTTTTATTTCGAAGGTCTTGAGGAAGGTCTTACTCTTAACATAAACGAGGTTTATACCTTAGAACCTTTGGTAACTCCTTCTTCTGAGTGGGCAGAGCTTATCGAGTATTCTTCTTCAAAACCCAGAGTGGTACGCGTTGTCAACAATAAGCTTATTGCTGTGTCTGAGGGAACCGCCATTATCAAGGCACAGGACCCCACTACCAATAAGAGCATTACCTTTGACGTAACCGTTCTTGGTGAAGAGGACGAAGGCTACCGCCGTTTTGACAAGCCTGTTGCTGATGTATTTACTCTTGACGGTTACTACACAACCAAGGCATACTACATCTTAGAAAACGAGGACAAGAAAATCGGCGACACCGGTTCTACCAATTTCTTCGAGGGTAATTTCAACCTTGAAATGTACCCCTCAGAAAGCGTTCTGCTTAACTATTCTCTTGATTCTTATTTCCCCAATGATACAACTGTTGTCTTTGAAAGCAGCGACGAAAGCATTGTAACCGTTGACGATTATGGCAACGTAACTGCTAATGCCGAGGGCTTTGCTTCGGTTTCAGTTAAGGTGCTTCTTGACGGCGACAGCACATATTACTCCGAAACTGTTTCGGTAGAGGTCAAGGACCCCTACGACGTCACCGGCGGCATCCTGAACCACTACTAC
>JAUNEH010000077.1:0-728 GCA_030525665.1 Ruminococcus sp. | reverse complement strand
CCCGAGGACCTTTCGCTTAAAGAAATCGGTCAGTTTGCATTCTCTAACTTTGAGTATATCCTTAAAACTGAAGAAGAGCTTGCGTTCGATGACGCCGAAACCTCTAAGGCTTGGTACATCGGTGACAATACCATTACCAAGGTTATAATTCCCGAGGGCGTTGAAAAGATTTCTAACTACGCCTTTGCTAACCTTACAGCTCTTGAAGAGGTTGTACTGCCCTCTACACTTGAGCATATTGATTACGGTGCATTCTATGGCTGTACCGCACTCCAGAAGATTACCTTCAGCGGTGATGATAACCTTAAGATTATCAACCAGAACGCCTTTGAAAACTGCGACTTACGCGACACCTTAGAGCTTAAGTCTGTCTGTGTAATTTCTGACTACGCCTTTGCAGGCAACCAGAAGCTTAAGGGCATTAATTTTGCCGACACACTTATTTCTGTAGGCGAATATGCCTTTGCAGGTTGTAAAAAGCTTGAGGACGTTACTATTGACTCAGCAAAGGTTAAGTACGGTCCCTACGCCTTTACAGGCTGTAAATCCTTAAAGGAATTTTACGTTAATTCTTCCGTGCTTCCTGAGGGTATGTTCTACGAATGTAAGGATTTAACCAAGGTTACTATCGGTGCTGATGTTAACGATATCGGCGTGTTCGCATTCAGAGATACAGCAGTTGCCGAGTTTGAAATTTCAAAGGATAACAAAAACTACAAAGCTGTAGG
>JAUNEH010000108.1:955-1810 GCA_030525665.1 Ruminococcus sp. | reverse complement strand
CAAAGGAGAATACAGGTGACTGTTCAGCAGATAATTGAAAAGTTTAATTTCTCTCCTTTGAGTCTGCCTTGTCCCGAAAGAGAAGTTTCAGGCGGTTATACAGGTGACCTTCTCAGCTGGGTTATGGGACGCGCTTCTCAGGATAATGCGTGGATAACAATTATGTCCAATATCAATATAGTTGCAGTTGCATCTCTCTCGGATGTAAGTGTGGTTATATTGGCTGAAGGCGTATCTGCAGACAGCGGTGTACTCGAAACAGCCGAACAAAAAGGCGTATATATTGTTTCAAGTGAGCTTCCCGCTTTTGAAATTGCTGTCCGCATTGCCGATTCGGTTTGATTTATGAATAAGTATTTTTATGATTTCCATATTCATTCCTGCTTATCTCCCTGCGGTGATAATGATATGACACCAAACAATATCGCTGGTATGGCGGTTTTAGCAGGCTTGAATATTGCGGCACTGACAGATCATAATTCCGCAAAGAACTGTCCGGCATTCTTTAAGGCGGCTAAAAGAAACGGAATAATTCCCGTTGCCGGAATGGAGCTTACCACTGCTGAGGATATACATTTGGTTTGCCTGTTTGAGTTTCTTGAGGCAGCGTTGGAGTTTGACTGCTTTGTGAGCAAGCACCGTATTCTTGTTCCCAACAGAGTTGACATCTTCGGAGAACAGTTGATTCTTGATGAGAATGATGAGGTTATCGGTGTTGACGAGAGCTTTCTTCCGAACGCTACCGATATTATGATTGACGATGCTCCCCGTTTTGTAAGAGAGCATTCGGGAATCTGTTATCCTGCTCATATAGATAGGGAAGCAAACGGTGTTATTTCCACTCTGGGTATTTTC
>JAUNEH010000108.1:0-932 GCA_030525665.1 Ruminococcus sp. | reverse complement strand
TTAAGTGTGCAGAATTTCACGATGCCGAAAAAAAAGAAGAATATCTTGAAAAATATCCCGAGGTAAGAAAAAGAAAAATCCTTATATCCTCCGATGCCCATTATCTGTGGGATATAAGAGATAAAAGTGCTTTTCTTGAAATCAAGGACGAGCCGTATTCGTCGGCTTTGGTAAGACAGGAACTGTTTAAGCAATTAAGTGAGTGATAAAAAATGAAAGAGCTTTCTCTTAATGTTCTTGATATTGCGTGTAATTCCGTAAAAGCAGGTGCAGACAAAATTGATATTCTTCTTACTGAAAATGAAGAAGAGCTAACAATTTCAATTTCAGACAACGGCTGCGGAATGAAGGCAGATTTTTTAGAGGATGTTGCAAATCCTTTCAGAACAACAAGAACAACAAGAAAGGTCGGTTTGGGAATACCGCTGTTTAAGATGGCGGCTTTGCAGACAGACGGTGAATTCAGTATTACATCAAAGCATAAGGATGAATTTCCCGAAGAGCACGGCACACAGACTGTTGCTACTTTCAGAAAAGGGCATATAGATTTCACTCCTTTAGGTGATATTGTTTCCACCGTAACAGTATTGATACAGGGAAGTCCCTTGATCAGATGGTGTTTTTGTCACAAGACCGAAAAAGGTCAGGTCTCACTTGATACGGATGAACTGAAAGCAGTTTTAGGTGCTGTTCCTTTAGATAATTATGAGGTCATTAACTGGATATCAGAGTATCTCAAAGAGCAGTACAATGAAATAGGTTATTAAAAAAATAATATTTACTATAACGAAAGGAAAATTTTTATGAAGTCATTAGCAGAACTTGCAGCAATCCAAGAAAAAATGCAGAACATGGTTGTACTTCGTGAAGGCAGCAGGGATATCAGAGTTGTTGTCGGTATGGCAACCTGCGGTATAGCTGCCGGTGCAAGA
>JAUNEH010000076.1:0-7288 GCA_030525665.1 Ruminococcus sp. | reverse complement strand
GCAAAGGATAGCCGCCTTATTATGATTACTGCTCACCGCAGAGAAAATTTAGGCGAGCCTATGAAAAATATGTTCAGGGCTATTAAGAGGGTAATGGACGAGCACCCCGATGTTAAGGCAATTTATCCTATTCATATGAATCCTGTGGTTAGAGAGACTGCAGACGAAATCCTTGGAGGAGACGAAAGAATTCATATTATAGAGCCTTTAGAGGTTGTAGATTTTCATAATTTCCTCAGCCGAAGTTTTCTTATTTTAACCGATTCTGGCGGAATTCAGGAGGAGGCTCCCTCTTTGGGTAAGCCTGTTCTTGTTATGCGTGATACTACCGAGCGTCCCGAGGGTATAGTTGCAGGTACACTTAAGTTAGTAGGCACAGATGAGGAAACCATATATCAGAATTTTAAGTTGCTTTTAGAAGATGAAAATGCTTATGCACAAATGAGTAACGCCAGCAATCCCTATGGAGATGGGTTTGCCTGTAAGCGTATTGCAGACGTAATTTGTAAATAATTCAGAGGTGTTTTATGAAAATTATCAGTAAAATTAAAAAGCTTTTCAGCAACAAAAATGCACAGCAGGCAGAAATGGAATACTTGTTGAAAAACGGCTTGCATATAGGAAAAAATGTTCAGATATTTTCTGATTATGCCTTGGATTCTGAGTGGCCTTGGCTGATTAGCATAGGAGACAATACCCTTATTTCGACAAATGTTAAGATTTTGGCTCATGATGCCAGCACCTCAAAATTAGGAATCGGAACAAAAGTCGGCAGAGTAGATATAGGAAAAAACTGCTTTATCGGTAGCGGTTCTATCGTTTTATGCGGAGTAACTATAGGAGATAATTCAATTATTGGCGCCGGCAGCGTTGTTTCTAAAGATGTAAAAGCTAATTCTGTTTATGCAGGTTGTCCCGCTAAGTATATCTGCTCCGTAGAAGAGCTTAAGAACAAGCACGAAAATGGTGTGCAGTGTGATGAATATGTCTGGAATCAGTGGATTAACGCTCCTATTGAAGATAAAGAAAAAATGCGTGAAAAGCTTAAAGATTGCAGAATAGGATACGTAAAATAATTTCTTTAGTATAGCGAGGAAAGTTTAAGATGTATAAACGCAGAATTACTGTTTTTACACCTACATATAACAGAGCGTATATTATTTCGAATTTATATAATTCTATAAAGAAACAGACGTTTAAGAATTTCGAGTGGCTTGTTGTTGATGACGGCTCTACAGATAACACCGAGGATTTGTTTAAAAAATGGCAACATGAAGATAATGATTTTGTAATTCGTTATTATAAGACTGTAAACGGCGGCAAGCATCGGGCAATAAACCGAGCTTTGGATTTGGCTGACGGCGAGATTTTTTTTACAATGGATTCTGATGATACACTTACAGAAGATGCGTTGGAAAAAGTTAACCTTTGGTTTGATGAAATCAAAGGTGTTCCAGCCATGGCGGGAGTAATAGCGAATCGTGGCTATACTAAAGACGATACCATTAATCCACCGTTTAAAGAGGATTTTTTGGATAAGACTATGCTTGATATGTATACATATCAGGAAAACGGCGAGTATGTGTTAAACGGCGAGAGGGCAATTATTTTTTATACCGATATACATAAGAAATATCGTTTTCCCGAGTATGACGGAGAAAATTTTATGACAGAATGTGTTGTATATAACCGTATGGCAAAGGACGGTTATAAAATGCGTTTTTATAAAGATATTATATGGATTTTTGAATACTTGGAAGACGGACTTACAAAATCAGGAACATCGATTTTCTTGAAAAACCCGAGAGGCTATGGTTTAAGTCTTAAAGAAAAAGCTGACTTTTTAGGAGATTCTCCGCTTAAAAAATTTAAAATGTACTATACCTTTACTTGCGATTTGTCGCATCTTTATAGTACAAAATTAATTTCCGAATGCATAGGTGCACCGCATTTTGTTATTAAGCTTTGCAATGTTGTGCATCGTCTTGGCGATAAGGTAAAGAAGATTATCAGGTAGCTTGTCAGGTTAATAACAGCTTAATAAAGACAACATTGTTTTTCATTAATTATTTCAGTTTGATAAAAGAGGTTTGGTTATGATTAATTTATACTATCATTGTGGAAGTAATAACCATGGTTGCGAAGCGATTGTCCGATCTACAGCTAAAAATATAGGAGAAAACATTACGCTTTTTTCGACTGATATAAAGTCAGATGAAAAATACGGCATAGGTTCAATTGTTAAGCTCGAAGATGATACATATATTCCTTTGAAGAAAAACTCATTAAAATATTATTTGGCGGCTGTTTCTCACAAGTTAACAAAAACAGACTATTTGTATGTCAAGTATGCAAGAGACTATTTTTTCTCTAAGGTTAAGAAAAATGATGTGTATATGTCCATAGGCGGAGATAATTACTGCTATTCGGGTAAAGACAAGCTGGGTTATTATAACCGTGCTATTCACCAAAAGGGAGGAAAAACCGTTCTTTGGGGATGCTCTTTTGAGCCTTCCGATTTAACCGAAGCCATAGCAAAAGATTTGGCTATGTATGATTTGATTATTGCTAGAGAAAGCTTAAGCTATGAGGTGCTTAGTAAGGTTAATAAAAACGTAAGGTTGATACCGGACCCCGCGTTTTTGCTTGATAAGGCTGAGCTTAAGTTGCCAAAAGGTTTTGCTGAGAATAATACCATAGGTATTAATGTAAGTCCGTTAATTATGCAGTGTGAATCTGACGCTGGTGTAACAGAGCTTAATTACAGAAGACTCATTAAGCATATTATTGACAAAACCGATCTGCAGATTGCCCTTATTCCTCATGTGGTTGAAGAAGGAAATGATGACAGAGAGCCGCTGGACAAACTTTATAAAGAGTTTGAGTCGACCAATCGTGTTGTTATGATTGATGATTGTAACGCTATGGAGCTTAAAGACTATATTTCCAGATGTCGCTATTTTATCGGAGCCAGAACTCATGCTACAATTGCGGCTTATTCAACTTGTGTTCCGACTCTTGTGGTAGGATATTCTATTAAAGCCCGAGGTATTGCAAAGGATATTTTTGGCACTGATGAAAATTATGTTCTTCCTGTGCAATCTTTAAAGAATGAAGATGATTTGACTAACGCTTTTAAATGGCTTGAAGAAAACGAGCAGAAGATTTTAAATCATCTAAATTCATTTATGCCTTCTTATCGCGAAAAGGTTTGGGAAGCAGGCAAATTGGTAAAGGAGTTGGCAAAACAGTGAAATATGTTTTATTGGGATTGTTAATTCTATTTTCGTTGATAGCATTTGCTTTGTTTTTAGTTGATTTTTATTTTTATTTGGTAGACAGATATTGCCGTTTTCATATTGGTCGTTGGAAAAGCAAGACCGAATGGACAGAGGCTGTATATAAAGTTTGCGTTAAGTGGTCAAAGAAAGCGCCTACTGTTAAAATCACCGACAACAGCAGATATGTGCTTCTGGATATGATTAATGGTAAATATCGAAGCTCGTCTATTCAGTCGTGGCAAACAGCTGCAGTTGTTTTGGGGTTGCTCCAAAAAGGCGACATTGAAAACGCCAGAAAATCAGCCGAAAGGTATATTGATAAAAGCGGACAGTGGAAAGAAACGCCTAAAACCGTAGATTTCGGTATGCTTTCTTATGCAATTCTAAAAACAGCAGATAATCCCGAAAACGTAAAGCCCGCAATGGACTTTACGGCTTCTTTGATTTTGAATAATATTGATGAAAAAGGATTAATAGCTTATACAAACAGCAAAGCAGACCCGGAAAAATATGTAGATACCCTAGGCTTGGTTTGTCCCTTTTTAGCACTTTACGCTAAGGTATACAATAAACCTGAATTTGAAGAATTGGCATTTAAACAGCTTAAGTTTTTTCATGATAATGGTTTGCTTGTTAATACAAATCTTCCGAATCATGCGGTGAACAGTAACAGCAATCTGCCTTTAGGCGTTTACGGTTGGGGCAGAGGTGTTGCTTGGTACACCTTAGGTCTTATTGACACTTATTATGAGCTTGAGAATAACGAATATAAAGAGAAGATTCTTAAATGGATAAATTCGGCTTCTTTAGAATACGTTAAGTATCAACGTGATGACGGCGGTTTTGGAAGTTCGTTGCAAAGACAGCAGACCTACGATAGCTCAGCTACGGCGGCACTAGCGTATTTTTATATTCGTTGTATGGACTTGTTTGACGAAAGCTATTATGGCACGGTTGTGGAAAAAGCTCTTGAAAAACTTAAGAAAAATACAAGAATCACCGGTAAAATTGATGGTTGTCAGGGTGATACTAAGGGCATCGGTATCTTTTCGCAAACATACGATATAATGCCTTTTGCTCAGGGATTGGCGCTTAGAACTATTGAACTTCAGAGGAAGATAAATAATAATGGCTAATAAATCGAGAACTCAATACTCAATACTTAATATTGTTACAGGAATAGGCGGATATGCAGTTAATACCTTGGTTGGTTTTGTATGCCGCATGATTTTTGTTAGGTGCTTATCGGCTGAATACTTAGGTATTAACGGATTGTTTTCTAACATTTTATCTGTACTTTCTTTAGCAGAGCTTGGTGTAGGATATGCTATAATATATAGTTTATATAAACCGATAGCAGAAAATGACCAAAGCAAGATTGCATCTATTATGCGATATTTCGGCAGAGCTTATAGTGTTATAGGCTGTGTTATTGCGGTGGCAGGCGTAGCAATGATTCCATTCTTGGATTTTGTTGTTCGTGACCAACCCAATATTAAAGAAAATCTATATGTAATATATTTGTTGTTCCTGTTTAATACGGTTATTACATATTTATTTTCGTATAGAGCATCCTTGCTGACTGCGGCTCAGCAAAATTATCTTGTTACGGGTTTAAATTACATATTTACGATTTTTCAGTCTGTTATACAGATAGTATTTCTCTTAATTACTAAAGAATATATGACGTATCTTGTAACTCAGATTATAATATCTTTGTGTTACAACATTACAATATCTTATATTGCTAAGCGAAAATATCCTTATATAGTCGGCAAAGGAATTCCGCCGTTAGAGCGTACAGAAAAGAAGAAGCTTACGTCAAATATAAAAAATGTAACGATTTGGAAGCTCGCAGGTGTGCTTGTTAATAATACCGACAACATAATAATCACCTATTTCAGCGGTATGATTACTGTGGGATATGCTTCTAACTATACACTGTTTTCCGGCATGATAAACACTTTGCTTACACAAATGTTTAACAGTGTTATAGCAAGCGTTGGAAACTATAACGCAGTAGAAAGCAAAGAGAACAAGCTGAAATTATTCAATTCTATTAATTTTGCTAATTTTTGGCTTTTCGGTTGGGCGGCAATTGGTATTTTCTTAGTAAGCGGAGATTTAGTAGCTTTGCTTTATGGTGGCGAATATGTATTGCCTATGAATATCCCCTTTATAATTGCACTTAATTTTTATATGGTTGGCATGCAAAATGCTGTATGGACATTTAAGCATACGATTGGCATTTTTAAGCAAGGGCGATATGTATTGTTTTTTACCGCGGCAATTAATTTAGTTTTATCTATAGCTTTAGGAAAAATCTGGGGTTTGTTTGGAATTCTTTTTGCTACCGCCATTTCTCGTGTATGTACTAATACATGGTATGATCCTTACGCAGTATTTAAATATGGTCTGGATGTTCCTGTAAGGGAATATTTCAAAAAGTATTTTATTTATGCATTAATTCTTATCGTCTGCGGTGCAGGTTGTTATTTTGCTTGCAACTTCATAAATTTTGGACTGGCATTAAATGTGATACTCAAAATTATTATTTGTACAGTTATACCAAACGGATTATTTTGGATAGTATTTCACAAGAGACCTGAGTTTGAATTTTTTGCAAGAATATTCAAACGAATAGTCAATAAGGTGTTTAAAAGAAAATCACAGGCATAAATCCCAAGAATAAAGTGCTTATTAGAATAATAAATGTAGTGTCAGTTTTTAAGGAAACATATACTATTAAGGTGAATGTATGAGAGATGGTAAAAAATAAAATGTTTGGCGTATTTTGATGCTCAGGACAGCACTGACTACAGCATGAACTGTTTGGCGGCGTTTACTAAATCCTCATATGTTTTTGATTGCTTTCAGCAGCTGGGGTATGAGGTGGACGTGTTGTCGGCAAGTTATGCGATGAAAGCTTAAGGTTCAGCTTATTTGCTTTGTTTCGGGTGCACTTATAAAGCCCTTGCTTGCTTGGGGTGCGGTTGCCCTTACAAGTTCGTGGATAGGCGTTATAATTGCAAACATTATCTGCATTTTAATTTATTGTATAATCCAGCCATTGTGGCTTCACAAATATTTCAGAAAAGAGGAAGATAAAAGTGTCAGCGTTTTTAAATAAGGTTTTGCTTATTACAGGTGGCACAGGGTCTTTTGGTAATGCGGTTCTTAACCGCTTTTTGGACACTGATATCAAGGAAATCCGCGTTTTTTCCAGAGATGAAAAAAAGCAGGACGATATGCGTCATGAATTTCAGGCGAAGATGCCCGATAAGGCAGACAAGATTAAGTTTTTCATAGGAGACGTAAGGGATATTGCTTCTGTAAAAAATGCCATGTACGGTGTAGATTATATTTTTCACGCGGCGGCTTTAAAACAGGTGCCTTCCTGCGAGTTCTTTCCTGTTGAGGCGGTAAAGACCAATGTTCTGGGCACCGATAACGTGCTTACTGCTGCTATTGAATGCGGAGTCAGCAAGGTTATCTGTCTTTCTACAGACAAGGCGGCATATCCCGTAAATGCCATGGGTACGTCAAAGGCAATGATGGAAAAGGTTGTTGTGGCAAAGTCCAGAACTGTTTCTCCCGAAAAAACTACAATATGCTGTACCCGCTACGGCAACGTTATGTGCTCCCGAGGCTCTGTAATTCCTCTGTGGATTGAGCAGATTAAGGCAAATAAGCCTATCACCATCACCGAGTCAAATATGACAAGATTTATTATGTCTTTGGAGGAAGCTGTTGACTTGGTGCTTTTTGCCTTTGAAAATGGTCAGTCCGGCGATATCCTTGTCCAGAAGGCTCCTGCATGTACAATTGAGGTTCTTGCCAAGGCTGTAACCGAGCTTTTCGGTCCTGATACCGAGATTAAGAATATCGGCATCCGCCATGGCGAAAAAATGTATGAAACTCTTCTTACAAATGAGGAATGCGTTAACGCTGAGGATATGGGCGATTTTTACCGCGTTCCCTGCGACAAGCGAGACCTTAACTATGAT
>JAUNEH010000075.1:5730-7381 GCA_030525665.1 Ruminococcus sp. | reverse complement strand
TATATCAACACCATTCACAGCTAAATCCGACAGTTTAAAGCAGGCTTCTTCGTTTAGTATATTATAGAATTCGCTTTGAATAAAATCAATACGAGCTAACTTTTCTTTCTGCATATATTCAGATTGTGCTAAAACGTCGCAACGCTGAACTGTAAGAAGCTTCTCAAATTCCTCTGTTGAAAGCTCAGTCAGTACCTTCTTAATATGAGGACGAGGCTTCTCGAACCTTTTATCGTGGTATTTTATAAGAAGTCGCACTTTATTTACGAATTCATTTGAGAATGAAAAGCTTTTAAGTATTTCCGCGGCAATATCTGCACTTTTTGCAGGATGTCCCTTAAAATGTGAAATACCTGCTTTATCAACTGTGTGGCAAAGGGGTTTAGCAATGTCGTGAAATAACAAAGCATATCTGATTTCAAGGTCTTTTGGCGAATAGCTCAGAGCCTTTAAAGTGTGAGTAAAAACGTCATATCTATGATGAGCTGTTATCTGCTGAAAATCAAAGGTTTTCTTCAGTTGTGGGATAATTACCGCAAAAATGTCCCTGTATGCACTAATGGTTTCGTAAGCACAATCAGCTGACAGTAACTGAGAAAGCTCGTCACGAAGTCTTTGCGGATGTACATTTTTTAATAAATAAGAAAGCTTTTTACACGCAGCTGAAGTTTCTACATCTATAGAAAAACCAAGCTTTGCCGAAAACCTTAACGCCCTGAAAATTCTAAGGGCATCTTCAGAAAATCTTTCCTCAGGACTTCCTACTGTACGAATAAGTTTTTTGTTTAAATCTTCCTTGCCGCCGAAAATATCAACAACAGTACCGTTTTTGTCCATGGCCATTGCATTTATAGTAAAATCGCGACGTGATAAATCATCCTTTAGATTTCCCGAGAACTTCACCATGCTGGGATGACGGGCATCCGTATATTCTCCGTCTATTCTATAGGTGGTAATTTCATATGTTTCATTATTATTCAATACGCTGATTGTGCCGTACTTTTTACCAACCTCAAAGGTTTTATACGCCTTAAAACAATTTAGAATTTCATCAGGAGTAGCGTTAGTAGTAAAATCCACGTCACTTGGTTTTGCACCTAAAAGTATATCTCGTACACAACCGCCTACTGCATAACATTCAAAACCTTCGTTTTCCAATATTTCAAAAATAAACCTGCACCTGTTAAGTATTTCATGCATTGATATCACCGTTTATATTATAACATAAGCCATCTAAAATGCAAAGATTATATATCTTAGCACCACTTTCCAAATTATCTTTTCCCTTACGGGGAAAAATAATTTAGGGCGGTGATTTAATGAAAAAAATAACATCATTTATAAGCATTACATTATTATTTACGTTTATTATTTCTTATCCCCCACCTGCTAAGCAGACTGTAGCAGAAGTTGATAATACTAAAACAGTACAGCTTGGCGGCGAACCTTTCGGTATTAAAATGTTTTCTGACGGCGTGCTTGTTATAGGTGTAGAAGATACAATTTATGGCGCTGATACGCCTTCTCCAGCAGTAATTGCAGGAATAAAAGAAAACGACATTATAAAATCAATTGATGGTGATATTATTACTTCAAACGAACATTTTACTGAACTAATTAGAAACTCAGGCGGAAATGAATTAATTTTAAA
>JAUNEH010000075.1:0-5720 GCA_030525665.1 Ruminococcus sp. | reverse complement strand
AGCTTTTAAAACTTAAAATTACACCTGAGTACGATTTAAGCGGTATACCAAGGGTTGGGTTATGGATAAAAGATAGTGCCGCAGGAATAGGTACAATTACCTATTACGATACTGAAAATTCTAATTTCGGAGCATTAGGTCATGGAATTTGTGAATCGCAAACGGGAAAGCTTATACCACTTTCCTACGGCGAAGTTGCCAAGGCAAGTATCAGTGATGTTGTTAAGAGTGAAAACGGCAAGGTTGGTTCTTTAAACGGTTATTTTGAAGGAGATATTCTTGGCGAGGCCTATTTAAACAGCGAAAAGGGAATATTTGGTAGTCTTTCATGTCAAACCTACAGCGAAACCATAGAAGTTGCTGAAAAGAACGAAGTTAAAATCGGAGATGCATATATTTATTGTACAATCGATGGCAACAAAAAAGAGCGTTATGAAATTAAAATCAAACGGCTGTCTCATGGAAGCAATCAAGCTATGGTAATTGAAATTACAGACCCTAACCTTTTATCTGTAACAGGAGGTATAGTTCAGGGTATGAGTGGCTCCCCTATAGTTCAGAACGGTAAACTGGTAGGTGCTTTAACGCATGTTTTGGTAAATAATGTAACCTCAGGCTATGGAATTTATATTGAAGATATGATGAATATAAATTAAGTAATATTGTATGTCGGGTAAAAGTACAATAATTATAATATTTCAGGTGCAAATTGTGTACCATTTTGTCGGAAAAAGATTGCACAAAAATTTTACAAGAAAATACAAAAACTTTTAAAAATAAATTTCGTGTTAGCTATTGCTATTTTTACCAGTTTATGGTAATATTTGGTTATCATAAATTTTGAAAGGATTTGAACCATGGACAGTAAAACTAAAATTTTAATTACTGAAGACAGAAATGAATTTTCTCAGGATGAATTAGCAGGTATTTTAAGTTTAGGCTATATACCCGTATTCTGCAGAAAAGACGGCGAAGAAGTAGTTGAGAGGATAACTACAGAAAAGCCTCAGATTGTGCTTATGGATTTATTTATGTCACGTCTTGACAGTATCGGAGTTATGAAGGCTGTGACAAAAATGAATACAGGAAAGCTTCCATTATTCGTTGTCTCGTCTTCTTTTGACAGCCCCGTGCTTCAGCGAGAAATCATGGAAAACGGTGCTTCGTATTTTGTTATTAAGCCTTTTTCATTAAAAGCATTGTGCGAAAACCTCACCACTTTGTTGCGATTGCAAATTACAAACGACGGCAGCATGCATAATCTAACCTTAAGTCAAAACAGCATTGAACTTAAGGTTACAGAAATTCTGCATCAAATAGGTGTTCCCGCACATATTAAGGGTTATCATTATCTTAGGGATTCTATAATAATGTCTATAGAACAGCCTGAAATCATCAACGCCGTTACTAAGCAGCTTTATCCCTCTGTTGCTAAAAAATACGAAACAACCTCGTCACGTGTGGAGCGAGCTATTCGTCATGCCATTGAGGTTGCTTGGGACCGAGGAGATGTTGATGTGCTTAACTCCTATTTCGGTTATACAATTCATATCAGCCGAGGCAAGCCTACAAATTCAGAATTTATCGCTATGATTGCCGATAAATTAAGATTACAGCTAAAGAATGCGAGCTGACAAGTTCTCCCTGCTATTTTAGGCAGGGAGTTTTTGTTTGACTTAATCTTAAAAAATGGTATTATATATGTGTATACATTAACAGGAGGTTTAAAATGACAAGAAAAACCTTTGATATTACAGGAATGTCATGTGCGGCTTGCTCGGCACGAGTACAAAGTGCTGTTGAAAAGCTTGACGGTATCGAAAACTGTAATGTCAATTTACTAAAAAATACAATGGATGCCACTTTTGACGAAAGTACTCTCACAGAAGCAGAAATAATTACTGCTGTAAAAAACGCAGGTTATTCGGCAAATGTTCGCGAAAACCTAACAAAAAGTTCATCATCAGATAAGCTCAATAAAAAAGCCGATAAGATTTTAATAAGACTTATTATATCGGTAGCTTTGTTATTATTACTGATGATAGTTTCTATGGGGCACATGGTGGGCATTAACATTTTTAATGCGCATCAAATGGTACTTAAGGGCATTATCGAGCTTATTATTTCAGTTCCCATTATACTTTTGAATTTTAAATATTATCTTTCCGGTTTTAAGGCTCTGTTTAAACTAAACCCTAATATGGACTCTCTGATTGCCGTTGGCTCGGCTACTTCGCTTATCTATAGTATTTACCTTATAGCAACCGGCGGTGCTCATCATTATTATTTTGAGTCTGCATCTATGATTCTTGTTTTTGTTACAATCGGTAAATATCTTGAAAGCAAATCGAAGGCTAAAACCACAGAAGCTGTAACTAGGCTTATGGATTTAACGCCTAAAACATCTATTATTCTTATTGACGATAAAGAAATAGAGATTGAGTCTGAAAAAATTCAAAAGGATAATATTGTAGTTGTCAAAAGCGGTATGACCTTCCCTGCTGATGGTACAATTATTTTTGGCGAAGGCACTGTTGATGAGTCGGCTATTACAGGCGAAAGCTTACCTGTAGCAAAAAATACAGGTGATAAAATAACGGGCGGCACTCAGCTTGTGTCGGGATATGTTAGATTTAGAGCAGATAAGGTAGGAGAAGAAACAACCCTTTCGGGTATCATACGCTTGGTAGACCAAGCTACAAATACCAAGCCTAAAATCGCACGTTTCGCAGACAAAATCAGCCGAGTGTTTGTTCCAATTGTTTTCTTGATTGCTATTACTTCAACGATTATTTGGCTTATAACCACTAAAGACGTAGGGCTTTCTCTTAATTTTGGTATTGCAGTACTTGTTATTTCCTGCCCCTGTGCCTTGGGACTTGCAACACCGACCGCTATTATGGTTGGCACAGGCAAAGCCGCCGAGCTTGGAGTTTTAGTAAAATCTGCCGAGATTTTTGAGATTGGCGGCAAAGTTAAATCTGTAATGTTTGATAAAACAGGAACCATTACCACAGGTAAGCCCGAGGTTACGGATTTTGAGGTTGCTGAAAAAGATAATAAAGCAGAAATATTAACCGCAGCAACTGCCATTGAAAAAATGAGCGACCACCCACTGGCTCACGCTATAGTTGCCTATGGCAAATACGCAGATGAAGTTGAAGTTAAAAATTACGAATACATCTCATCTAAGGGCATATCGGCAACGGTTATCAACTCTAAATACCTAATTGGCAATTATGATTTTATAGAAAAATTTGCTGACTCTGACAATCCCTTGGTAAAAAAAGCTATGAGCTTTTCGGAAAGCGGAAAAACTTCACTTTATGTTGTTAAGGATGGCAAACTTTCGGCGATATTTGGTATTGCCGATAAGCTTAAGGAAAGCAGTATAGAAGCAATCAAGTTAATTAGCAATGACGGAATTGATACTGTTATGCTTACAGGTGATAACGAACTAACTGCTAAGGAAATTTGCAGTACTGCAGGTATTTCTGATTATAAAGCCGAGCTTTTACCTGCAGATAAAAACAGCACTATTCAAAACTATCAAAAAACTGCTCCTGTAATCATGGTGGGCGACGGAATCAATGACTCCCCTGCTTTAGCTGTTGCAGATATAGGTATTGCTGTAGGCACAGGCACAGATATTGCTATGGAGGCCGCGGATGTCGTTTTAATTCGAGACGATATGCGTGATGTACACACAGTAATCAGGCTTTGCAGAAAGGTTATGAAGAATATCAAAGAAAACCTTTTCTGGGCATTGATTTACAACTGTATTTGCATTCCTATAGCGGCTGGTGTATTGTATCCTGTTTGGGGGTTCCAGCTTCCCCCTATGTTTGGTACTATTGCAATGAGCTTAAGCTCGATTTGCGTTGTTACTAATGCGTTAAGAATTAAAAATTTCAAACGAGACTTTACTCTCAGAAAGGAAAGAAAAATGAAAACAGTTTATATTGACGGAATGATGTGCCCTCATTGTCAGGGTCGAGTTAGAGACGTGCTCTCTGCCTTTGATGCAGGAGTTGAGGTTGATTTAGAGAACAAGTGTGCAAGGCTAAGTGCAGATGCAGACAATTCAAGAATTACCGAGGCTATTACTAACGCAGGCTATAAAGTAGTAAGAATTGAAGAATAAAAGTTATCCCCTGTTCTACTCGAACAGGGGATTTTTATGCTTATTCAACATTTGTATTATCGGTCATAAGCTCTTTAACAGAGGTTGCAAGGCCGGCTAAGCCTTGAATTTCTGAGGGAATAATAATCTTTGTTGCTTTACCATCGGCGGCTTTCTGGAATGCTTCTAAGCTCTTTAAAGCTATAACCTTTTCGTTGGGGTTAGCTTCGTTGAGCATCTTTAAAGCATCTGCATAAGCCTTTTGAACAGTAAGAATAGCTTCAGCCTCACCTGCGGCTTCGCGGATTTTAGTTTCTTTAACAGCATCAGCCTTAAGAATTGCAGACTCCTTAAGACCTTCGGCTACGAGAATCTGGCTTCTCTTTTCACCTTCTGCATCAAGAATTCTGGCACGACGCTCACGTTCAGCTTTCATCTGCTTTTCCATAGCATCCTGAATCTCTCTGGGAGGAAGAATGTTTTTAAGCTCGACACGAATTACTCGGATACCCCAAGCATCTGTTGCTTCGTCAAGAATAATTCTGATTTTATCATTAATGGTATCGCGAGAAGTAAGTGTACTGTCAAGCTCTAAATCACCTATGATGTTTCTAAGAGTTGTAGCTGTAAGGTTTTCAATAGCATCGAGGGGTCTTTCTACGCCGTAGGTATAAAGCTTAGGGTCGGTAATTTCAAAGTACACTACAGTATCAATCTGCATTGTTACGTTATCTCTTGTAATAACAGGCTGAGGTGGGAAATCTACAACCTGCTCTTTAAGAGAAACCTTTTTGGCGATGCGGTCAATAAAGGGAATTTTGATGTGAAGTCCTGTGCCCCATGTTGCTTTGTAGGCACCAAGACGTTCAAGCACAACAGCATGTGCCTGAGGTACAACTTTAATGTTACGGATAACTGTAATTAAAACAAAAGCTGCGATTGCAATTAAAATGATAGTAGTAATAGGTTCCATAAAAACACCTTTCTTTTTTAAATATTATCTGCAGTTACTATTAATTTTACACCCTCAATAGCAACCACTTTAACATTTGTTCCTTCCTTGATAACGGAGCCATCAATAGTTTTTGCACTCCATTTTTCGCTTCCTACCCTGACCTGACCTGTACCCTTATCAGGGTTGATGTCGGATATTACAAGGGCAATCTTACCGATATTGCGGTCAGAGTTTGTACGAACACCATCGTTGGTCTTTAGCTTTTTAACAAATGGCCTTGTGAGTAAGAGCAACACAGCAGAAATAAACAAGAAAATAATTATCTGCCATATAAGCTGGTTCTTAAGAAATGTAGCCGAGCACACCGCTGTAACAGCGGCACCAAGCACAAACCATAAGGATACAAGTTGAGTAGTTGAAATTTCAACGATAGCTAAAACCACTGCAACAGAAAGCCACACATAAGGCATATACTCCATTTTTCATCACCTCTTAACTTTATGATTAGAATATCATACTCTGATAATCAAGTCAATTACCATTTTTTATTTTTGTCTAATGAAAAAAGACTACACAAATCTGAAATTATGTGTTAAAATATTTTTATATGTAAAAGGAGGGTGACTTCAATGGCTTATGATA
>JAUNEH010000019.1:22763-26806 GCA_030525665.1 Ruminococcus sp. | reverse complement strand
CCACCGTAGACAGTGTTGACGGAATTAGCTACGTTGCCGATTTTATCGATGAAGGGAAGATATACGCCGATAGCCTCATTGTCGTAGGGGTTGTCAGGTTCTTTTATAAGCTTTACCGTTCTGCCGATTTCGAATGGCTTTTTGCCGAAGTAGTGGTTAATGCCTGTGATTGTGATAAAGATGTTTTCCATAATGTTACCTCCTTCTTTCTGACTTAAGTATAGCAAATTAAGTGTCCCAAAAAACTCCCTGTGTTTTTTTGCGTGCATAGCTTACCTGAAGTCAAACTACCATCTTGCGGTTAACGGACAGTTGACAAGGGGTGAGGGGTTGGGGTATATTTAGAGTATAAAATTTCGGAGGTTTATTATGAAATTTATTTCATGGAACGTTAACGGACTTAGAGCCTGTGTCACAAAAGGCTTTGAGGATATATTCAAAAATTTTGATGCTGATGCTTTTTGCTTGCAGGAAACAAAGCTTCAGGAGGGTCAGATTGACTTTGCACCCGAGGGGTATTTCGGCTACTGGAATTATGCCGAGAAAAAGGGTTATTCGGGTACCGCTGTTTTTACAAAGCGTGAGCCTTTGAGTGTGGCGTACGGAATAGGTGTTGAGGAGCACGACCACGAGGGCAGGGTGATTACCCTCGAGTTTGAAAATTACTATTTGATTACTGTATATACCCCTAATTCTCAGGACGGCTTAAAGAGGCTTGAGTACCGCATGAAATGGGAGACCGACTTCTTCAATTACCTTAAAGGCTTAGAAGAGAAAAAGCCTGTTATTTTCTGCGGTGACCTTAACGTTGCCCATAAAGAAATCGACCTTAAAAACCCTAAGACAAACCGCAAAAACGCAGGCTTTACCGATGAGGAAAGAGCTTGTATGACAAAGCTTTTGGAAAATGGATTTACCGATACTTTTCGACTTAAGTACCCCGATTTGACCGAGGCGTACTCCTGGTGGAGCTATCGCTTCAATGCGAGGGCAAAGAACGCAGGCTGGCGTATTGACTATTTCATTGTCAGCGAATGCCTTAACGATAAGGTGGTCGATGCCAAAATTCACCCTGATGTTTTCGGTTCGGACCATTGTCCCGTGGAGCTTTTAATTGAACTATAAAAACTAAACGCTGGCTGCTTTGATTTGCAGTCAGCGTTTTTGCTTATTAGGTTTAGTTTTTAATGAGCTTTGCACTTAAGGTTCCATTTGAGAGAGTGTAACTATGATTTCCCGAGCCTCGTCTAAAGACATATTTTTGCCGAAAGATTTTTGCCTCATTATGTTTTTGCAGGTGTTGATTGCTATTGCTGTGAGCCAAGTGTTTATGTTGGATTTTCGGTTGAAAGTGTTAAGCTTTCGGTAGGCTTTGATAAAGGTTTCCTGAGTTGCGTCCTCTGCAAGAGAAAGGTCTTTCAGGTACATATAGCAAAGCCTTATAATGCTTTGGGCGTTTTCATTGTATATACTTTCAAAATACTGATTTTTATTGTTTGTCGACAAAGCTTAAAACCTCCTTTCACCTAATTAGACACGCGAGGGATACGTTTTCATAGTTGAATATATAGAAATTTTGTGAAAATAAAAGCACCGATTCTACTCGGTGCTTTTATGTGATAAAGATTAAACTGTATATTTGTTTTTGTATTCCTCGAAGTAAGTGTTAAAGAGCATGCTCTTGTGTTCTTTGAGGGTGCTTAAGTATGCGTGAGCCTCGAACTCGTCCATGTCAAGCTCGATAAGAGCAACGGCGATATTTGAGCAGTGGTCAGCAATTCTTTCGCAGTTTGTAATGTAGTCGGAAAATACAAAGCCATGGGTAAGCGTACAATTGCCGTTCTGAACTCGGTTGATGTGCCTGAGCTTCAGCTCATCGCAAAGCATATCGATTGTTTCCTCCAAGGGCTCAACGCGGTGTGCGAGGTCGTTGTCGTTGTCAATAAATGCCTTGACTGAAATGTCAACAATTTCAGCAACGGCGGCTGAAAGCTGAGCAAGTTCTGACTGTGCAGCGTGGGAGAAGGAAATCTGCTTTTCGTTAATTTCCTTGGCGGCATCGGCAATTGTAAGTGCGTGGTCAGAAATTCTTTCGAAGTCGCCGATTGTATGCAGGAACTTTGAAACCTCGCGGCTCTGAGCTTTGTTGAGCTCTTTACCTGTAATCTTTACAAGGTAAGTGCCCAGCTTGTCCTCGTATTTATCAATTTCACCTTCGTCTGCTACTACCTTTGCGTAAGCTTCTTCAGAGTAGTTTGTCATAAGTCCGAAAGCTTCGATAAGGTTCTGGTGAGACTGCTCAGCCATAGAGCAAAGCACAGCACGGCTCTGTTCAATAGCAAGACCGGGATGAGTAAGGAAACGTTCTTCCAAACGGTCAAGCTCACCGGCTTTCTTGTCGGTTTTCTTGTCTCTGATAAGAGCACAGACAAGCTTGTCAAACTGTTTTACAAAGGGAAGAAGCAAGAGCGTTGCGGCTACATTGAAAACAGTGTTTATCATTGCAATGCTGAAAGCATCGGCGGGTATTTCCATAAAGCCGAAATTCAGGAATAAATCAAGCACATAGAAAATAGGGGTAAGGATAATTGCACCTACGGAGTTAAAAATAAGGTAAATAATAGATGCACGCTTACCGTTTGTTGTAGCACCGATTGCAGAAAGCAAAACAGGCATTGAAGCACCGATACACATGCCGATGATAAGGTAAATGGCGGCGTCGTTGTTAACAAGACCTGTAACAGCTAAGGACTGTAAAATACCGATAGAAGCAGATGCACTCTGTAAAATTGCAGTGATAACTGTGCCGACCAAAATACCTAAGAAGGGGTTGGACATTGTGGTCATCATATCCGCAAAAACAGGGCTGTCTTCTAAAAAGCCCATTGCACCACTCATCATTTTCATACCACTCATAAGTACGGCAAAGCCTAAAAGGATACCGCCTGTGTGCTTATACGTGTTTTTCTTGGCAAACATCATAAATAACGTGCCGATAAGAGCAAATATTGCAGAAATAAAGGTGGTAGATAAGAACTGTGTCCAGAAAGCATCGCCCTGACCCTCAACAGCCGAAAGGCTTAAAATCCAGCCAGTGGCAGTGGTACCGATGTTGGCACCCATAATAATACCGATAGCCTGAGCAATGGTCATCATGCCCGAGTTAACAAAACCTACAACCATACATGAGGTAGCAGACGAGGACTGAATAACAGCAGTAACGCCTGTACCCAGCAAAACTCCTCGGGTAGGTGTAGAGGAAAGCTTCCACAGAATTGTTTCAAGCTTACTGCCTGCGACCTTTTTAAGTCCGTCGCCCATAGCGTTCATACCGAAAAGGAACATTGCAAGTCCCGTAATCAGCTGAAAAACAGGGGTGATACTCATAGTAAAAAGCACTCCTTTTTTAGTTTGGGTGAGTTTTTAAAATTTTACATCGAATTTACTATACCAAAGAAATGTTAAATTTCAATGTAGTTTTGTTAAATCTATGTAAAATTTCTATAAGTTCAAAAAATTTGACAAAGTATATTAATGTTTGTCGTTTTTTGTTATGAGTTTTTTGCTTTTCGGATTGCCTGTGCAATGTTCGAGGCGATAATAGAGCCTGCTTTGTAGAATAAATCTGCAATAAATGATATGAAATAGGCAACAGTTACTGCTAAAAGTACACAGGGAATGTACCACACAAGTCTGTCTTCCATAACGGGAACCTTAACGTTAAGTACCTTGCTGTACATATATTGGTCAAGCATCCAGCTTGCAAGATAAGCACCGAAGGAAAGGTCCGAAAGCTTTGCAAGTGCTTTGCTTACAAAATTCGGAACAGCCTTGAAGTTTATGGAGTTAACAAAGATAAACAGTGCAACGCCCATAAAGTAAAGCCCCCAGCTGTTGTAACCAAGCCAGCCGTGCACACTTGCCTTGCCGCCGTAGCAGCGAAGTACTGTGTAGGTGCCGAAAACCGCCCATGTCCCAAGGAAAATAAGGAAAGCAAAAATGGGTTTAAGCTTAAAGTCCGCTTTGTTTTTAGCAAGATAAGC
>JAUNEH010000019.1:7391-22753 GCA_030525665.1 Ruminococcus sp. | reverse complement strand
AGTAGTACGCTAAGGGGTAAACGCCTGCCCACCAGTTGGGGAAAATAGACCAGTATTCGTCAGATGTACAGGCCATTATATTTTCTGCATCAAACTGATAGTAATTGAAGAAGGAAGGAGCAATCATAAGAATAAACATGGTAATAACAAGTGCTCGTTCCTGCTTTTTGCTTTTAAGGTTAAGCCAGATAAGGTTAAGGAAGGGGATAAGCATAAAAAGTCCGATATACATCTCGACATACCACGAATAATGGGTAAACGAGGTGTAGTTATGTACGTATTCCTTAACGCCGTATTCCCAGCCCAGAGCATTTACTATGTAAATAAGGTCAAAGGTCATTATTATAAGGAAAGGCACAATTACCTTCAGAATCTTAAGATAGTATTTCTTATTAGGCTCAAAAGCCTTGTTTCCCTGCAGATAACCTGTAAGAAGCAGAAAAAGCGGAATACAAAGCAAAAAGAGATTACGCATAAATGTCATAATGACCATTCTGGGGTTATCCACAGTTTGGCTGTAAAAGCCATTGTGCAGGAAAAAGTGCACACTTGGTACAAAAAACAGAGCAATAATTCTGATTATGTCCATGTTTACGTTTCTTTTAGGCACAGCCTTAACCTGTGCTGTCGTAGGGGTTATATTTTCCATATCAATACCTCTTTTTTTAAAATAGAACTCTGATGGTGGTGCCAACGCCCATTTCGCTTTCTACAGAAAGTGAAGCATTGTGAAACATTGCACCATGCTTAACAATTGAAAGACCTAAGCCTGTGCCGCCAATATCTTTGGAATGGCTTTTGTCCACCCTGTAAAAACGTTCAAAAATATGCTCGGTATCTTCTTTTGGGATACCTATGCCTGTGTCCGAAACGCTGAGCTCGATGCCGTCGAGGCACTGCTTGACGCTTACATCTACTTTGCCGCCTTTTTTGTTGTATTTAATGGCGTTTTTTACAAGGTTGTGGATAATTTCCTCCACAATAAGCTCGGCTCCGTTTATTTCAACGTCATCGCCGAAAAGATTTATTTTTACCTCTTGCTTATTAGCCAAGGCTTCCAGTCCCGAAATTACTGTATGGCAAAGGTTTAAGAGGTTTATGGGCTCGATTTTTACGTGAACTTCCTTTTCGTCAAACTGGCTGAGCTTTATTATGTCGCCCACAAGATTTATCATACGCTGGCTTTCATCGTAGATTTTGCCTGCAAAGCGGCTGATGTTTTCTCCCTCTACCATGCCGTCGCGGATAAGCTCGGCATAACCCGAAACCGAGGTTAATGGAGTTTTAAGCTCGTGAGAAACATTAGCTGTGAAGTGCCGCCTTAAGCTGTCTTGCGATTCGTGATTTGCTGTAATGGATTGGAAACGTTTTTCCATTTCCTTATTCTGATTATCTATCCTTTGACAAAGGGGAGCAAATTCCTTGGGAAGCTTTGCTTTGTCGGGTGCGTCAAAGTCTATGCCGTTTACAGGTGTGCTGATTTTTTTGCTCAGGCTTATGGCAGATAAAACAGATATACCCGCAAGCAAAGCGGCAAATATAAAGAATCCCACCACCGCCCATAAAGCGGCATCTGCCCATGGGGTTTCGGCAAAGTCAGAGTATATTACGGTAAAGCCTATGGCAATTCCTAAAAACAAAGCAAACAGCGAAACGGAGAAAACCATTAGAAAAATTTGTTTTTTCATATTTAGTCTCCTATCTTGTAACCGATGCCGCGTACGGTGCTTATCTGGTCGCCGCCTTTGCCCAATTTATGGCGAAGTGTACGGATGTGTACGTCTACTGTACGGCTTTCGCCATCGAAGGAGTAGCCCCATACCTTATTAAGAATCTGGTCGCGGCTAAGTACAATGCCTTTGTTTTCCAAAAGATAGCAAAGCATATCGAATTCCTTAAGTGTAAGCACAACTGCTTCGCCGTCGACCTTTACAATATGCTTTTTAGGGCAAACGTAAAGTGCACCTATGGTATATTCGGAGGGCGACGAGTCGCGTTCTACTCGTCTTAAAACCGCCTTGACTCTTGCTACCAGCTCCATCATGCCGAAGGGCTTTGGTACATAGTCGTCAGCACCCAAGTCAAAGCCTCGTACCTTGTCGTACTCGTCGGCTTTGGCGGTTAAGATGATTACAGGCACAAAGTCGGTGTCAGGGTTGCTTCTCAGCTTTTTAAGAATGCTTAGGCCGTCCTCCTCGGGAAGCATTATGTCAAGAAGTATAAGGGAAGGGGTTTCTTTTTTTACGGCGTCCCAAAAATCAGAGGGCTTGGAAAAGCCTGTAGCCTCAAACCCTGTAGAGTTAAGGGTATACACCACTAATTCTCTTATATTACTGTCGTCTTCTACAAAATATATCATAGCTTATCCTCCTCGGAAAAAAGGATTATATTTAAAAATATCATATCATATAAGTCTGAAAAAATAAAGTAAAATATAAATGAGCGTAAAATTTCAAAATAAACCTAATTAAATTTGTTGATTTTCGCCTTTGAAAGTTTTCTTTAAAATCACTATAATATTGTATATAACATTATTATCTTGGAGTGAGACCTTTGAAGATTTCAGAAAAATATTCTCACAATATTGGTGATACAGTTGTGTATCGCAAGCAGGGAATATATAAAATATCAGATATAAAAGAGCAGAAAATCGGCACATTAAAGAAAGATTATTACGTTTTAAGCTCTGTTTACGACAAAAATTCCACAGTGTATGTGCCGGTGGATTCTGAGACTCTTGTTGCACAGATGGAGCACGTGCTTTCAAAGGAAGAAATCCATGCTATTATTGACAAAAGCGAAGAAAAAGATGTTCATTGGGTTGATAATACTACAGAACGTGCCATATATCTTGATGAAATCGTGAAAAGCGGCGACCTTGCCAAAATACTTGCTGTGCTTAAGATGTTTATTTTAAGAAAAGAGAGCAAGGATATAAAACCGCTGAGAACCTTTGCAAGAGATGAAAAGATTTTTGCCGCCGCACAAAAAGCGGTTACCGAGGCATTTGCCTATCCCTTAGGTCTTGAAAAGGCTCAGGTCATACCTTACATAACCGAAAGAGTTAAGTCTAATAATGCATAGTCAAAAATCGTCTTTGCTAAAGCAAAGGCGATTTTTTGTGTTATTTTTCACAAAACTATCTTTAATACTTGCTAATTTTTTATGCTTATGTTAATATAAATTTGGCATATTCTTATGGCGAATTTTATTTATGAAAGGAATTGAACCACATGAAAACGAAGAAATTTTCTCTCCGTATTCTGAGCCTTGTGCTGAGCTTACTATTGCTCGTTACGGCTGTGCCTCTTGCAGGTATTATTTCCGTATCGGCAAACAGCTTAAGTGCAGGACTTTACCTAAGAGGTAACATGAACGGTTGGAACTGCTACGACCAGTATAAATTCGTAGACAGCGGCAACGGCATTTACACTCTGGTTTTAGACATGACAGGTGGTAATTACGAGTTTAAGATTGCTACTCCTAACTGGAGCACATCTATCGGTAACCCCAGCAATGATGATGACAATGCTCATCTGGTTATCGAGTCTGACTCTATCATCAAGTTTACTGCCGACACAAAGACTCGTAACTACACAGCAGAGTCTATGAACACAAAGTCCGACTTTACATTAAATGCCACAAAAGCTACTACTATTGAGGCAGAAAAGTTTACGTTTGCTCTTGGTGCAGTCAGCGTGCTTTCTGATTCTAAAACCTCAGGCGGCAAGTATGTTGGCGACTTTAACGCAGGCGACAGCCTTAACTTTGGCGTTACTGTTTCCGGCAAAGAGGCTGTTACCTACAGATTTGAAGTTAACGTAGCTTCTGAAAGTGATGCAGGCTGTTATCAGTTTATTACAGGCGACTATAGCGGTAACGGTTATTTCAGCTCTACAGGCAGTTGGACAACATACAAGACTATGGTGTTCACCAGAACCCTTAAACCCGGTTATAACAGAATTACAATAGAAAACTTTGCAGGTACATATAATGTAGACAAGATTGTAGTTACTCCTGCTCAGGATGCTGCAGATGCTATTGCTAAGGGCGAAACAACCCTTAACTTCAAGAATTATGACTCAGCTTCCGATACAACTCTTATTACAGACGGCAAGTTTAACGGCAAAACAAACGACGAATATGTATCCTTGATTGTAAAGCCCGAGCAGGACGGTGTTTACATTGTTACTCTTGATGCAGAGGCTACTAAGAAGGGTGCGGTTATCACTACTCCCGATGCTAACAATTACGCAACTATTACCGAGGAAACACCTGCCGCTAATTTTGTAATTGACGGCGAAACAGAAGTTCTTGTATCTCCTTTTGATGGTTCTGTAAATGTAAGTGAAATCAATTTCAAATACATCGAGAATATAGAGCTTATGGGTTACAACTTCTCAGAAGAGGGCTATGCGGGCGTTCGTTTTGCAAATACCTTTTCTATTAATAAGGTTATTTTAACCGCTAACAACGCCACAAAAGCAGGTAAGCTTATTTTCTCTGACGGTACTTATGTATCAGTCGAAGCAATTAAAGAGGGCGAGGACAAGTTTATTACACTTCCCTCGGTTAAAAACGCAACATGGGTTAAGTTTGAGGCAGAAGGTGCTGAAGAAGCTGATATTCAGGTTCAGGGTGTTAAGGACAGCACATCAGCAACCGATATATCACTTCAGGGCTACGTAAGCTCTCCCAAGGGTTGGGTAGAAACCACAGACGTTGCTTACACAGACTTAACAGCAACCGAAGGCAAGGTAGGCTTTGGTTTTGATAAAGAAGCTACAGTTAATAAGGTTGTGTTTGTAGGACTTTCAGGTGCAGAGGCTACTCCCACACCTACAAATCCTGTTACAGAGCCTTCTACTTCTCCCACAACTAAAGCTACACAGCCTACACAGGTTACTGACCCCACAACTCAGCCCACAGAAACTTCAATATCCACTACTGCAACTGTTGTGGAGGAGTTATACCTCTTAGGTGATGCTGATTCTGACGGCAAGGTAAACGTTAAGGATGCTACTATTATTCAGAAGCACGCCGCAAAGCTCCTTACTCTTATTGGTGATGCAACCTTCTGTGCAGATGTAAATTCTGACACAAAGATTAACGTTAAGGATGCAACTGCTATTCAGAAGTATGTTGCTAAAATAGAAATCGAAGAACCCATCGGACAGATGGTTGCTGTCAATACAGATGTTGAGCCTATTCTCGCAGAGGTTGGTGCAAATGAAGCGGTTGACGCAGAAACAGACGTTGAATTAGCAACCGTTAAGGCAACTCTTATAACTGCCGACAACAAGAAGCATGAGCTTGAAGGCAAGGTAGTAGGCGGCGATGTAGTGTTTGAGCTCTCCGACGTTTATTCCTTTGGCTTCTACTTCGATTTTGGTACAGAGATTACTCTTAACGCAATTCAGGTTTACGGCGATACAGAGTATAAGGGCGGCAGTGTTAACATTAGCAACGCTCAGGATTACACCCTCTTCGCAAACGGTCTTACTGAGGACGACTCTCGTGTAATTGCAAACACAGGTTATCATATTCTTACTTCCGAGACAGGCTCCGACAGAGAGTGGAGCTATGACTCCAATATCGTTGGCGAGGCACCGTATTTCTATGCTCCCAATACACCTCTTGCAGAGGCGGCATATAACCTGACTATGGAAGAGATTTTCAAGAGCATTAACTACGATGAAACCTTCGGCGACGTATTCTACACAGGTACAAACTGGCACAAGGTTTGGACTCGTGACACCGCTATTTCCATGCAGTACATTCTTTCATGGTTGTTCCCCGAAATATCTACAAACTGTGCCGAGGCAAAGGTTGTAGGCAAGGACGGCAACCTTACATTCGAAGAAGACACAGGTACAGGCGGCTCTTACCCCGTTTCTACCGACAGAATTATTATGATGCTTGCTGTTTGGGAAACTTACCTTGCAGACGGCAACGAGGAAACTCTTGAGTATTTCTACGAAGTAGCTTCCAATACAATTATGCAGGACTACGAGGTAGTTTATGATGCTGAGGCAGGTCTCTTCAGAGGCGAAACCTGCGGTTTAGACCACAGAGACAAAACCTACAATGACTGGACAGGCGAGGACGACGAAAACGGTATCGTAACAATCGCAGAAGGCAAGGCGGCTTCTACAAATATTATCTTCTGTCAGGTTATGAAGATTCTCTCCGAGGCTGCAGATATTTTAGGCAAGGGCGAAACCGAAGCAAAGGCTTGGGCAGATTTAGCTGCTGACCTTGAAAAGGCAATTGCAGACAGACTCTGGCTTGAAGATTTAGGCACATACACATCTTGGGAGTATCCCGATTGGATGGGTTCACCCCTTGCTTACAAGCAGGATGTTCTCGGTAACGGCTACGCAGTATGGTACAACATCGGCGGTCAGGAAAAGGCTGACTCCATTATGGATAATTACACTCTCGTTCCCTTCGGTGCAAACACAGTTTATCCCCAGAAGAACGCAGAGCGTTGGACAGATTATAAATACCATGATTCAGGCGTATGGCCCGGTTGGGAAGCAATCCTTATGATTGGTGCCGTAAATAACGAAAACGAAAACAACCTTCTTGCAGAGGAAATCTGGAATTCCTGTATCCGCGGTGCGGTTGCTTGCCTTACAAATTACGAGGTTATCGACTACGAAACAGGCGAAGGCTTACACTCTACTCAGCAGCTGTGGTCTGTCGCCGCAACGATGGCAGGTTACTACAGAGTTCTTTACGGTATGGAATATACCACAGACGGCATTACCTTCGACCCCTACGTTCCCGATTGGATGGAAGGTCCCTTCTATGTAGAAAACTACAAGTACAGAAACGCTAACCTCAGCCTCACACTTAACGGTAAGGGCGACACAGTTGAAGCTATCTACGTTAACGGCGAAAAGGTAGAGGATGCAGAAAATTACGTATTCCCCGTTGACGCAAAAGAGGGCGACTACAACATTACAATCAACGTAACCGACAGCGGTGCAG
Source organism: Ruminococcus sp. (assembly GCA_030525665.1). GTDB lineage: Bacteria > Bacillota > Clostridia > Oscillospirales > Acutalibacteraceae > Ruminococcoides. Next base: position 15,757 of record JAUNEH010000019.1, on the reverse strand, counting down.
AGGATACAGTAAACCTTAAGGCTCAGAATACAGCAAAGGCTCCCAATGCACCTAAAGCTACACTCAGCGGTACAACTCTTAAGTGGAATACAGTAGCAAACTGTACATACAAGGTATGGAATGGTTCTGAATATAAGGACGTTACAGGTACAACCTACACAATTGACGACACAGCTTACGGATGCTACAGTGTAGTTGCAGTTGATAAGACAACAGGTCTTTGGTCTGAGCTTTCAAAGCCCATCACCTATAGTCCTGCAGGTTCTAACGTAACAGTTAACGTAGGCGATGCTTACAACACATCTACCTTTACGGTAAATATTCCTGTTGACGGCGAATATCAGCTCTCAGCAATTCACACAAATCAGGGTGATCCCACTGCCGGTATTACCGCCGCAATCCGTTCCGTATACGTTGACGGTGAGGATGTAGGCTCTTTAGTATTCCCTGCAATGAGCTTTGGTCACCAGCTCAGCTCTCACTTAAGACTTACTCTTACAGCAGGTACACATGAGGTTACCGTTAAGTATGCTACCGACAATTGGTATGACAGAAATATGTCGAACGCACACGGTCAGAGCAATAACAACGTAACATATCATATGTTCCAGTTCACATTGGTTGACGGCGACTTTACACAGATAGAGCCTCCTGCAAAGAAGACAATCTACTTCTCCAACAATAAAAACTGGAGCAAGGTTAATATCTTCTTCTGGGGCGGAAGCGACTCTACAAGCTGGCCCGGTACAGCTATGGAATATGTAGGTGAGAACGAAAACGGTGAAAAGGTTTACAAGTTCGAGCTTGACCCCTCTACTCCTAACATTATCTTCAACAACGGCAGCGAGCAGACTGTTGATATTAATAAAGATGTTGAAGACGGCAAGGGCTTCTATCTTGTTGAGAAAGACAGCGAGGGCAAGTGGACAGTAGGCACCTATGACTATGTAACTCCCTAAGACTTTTATAGCTTAATATTCAATTTGCACTTTACCGCCTGTGAAATTTCACAGGCGGTAATTTTCTGTCATCCATTGACAAAATCTTCGGTATACTGTAAAATTTTATTCCCGATATTATTAATTCAGGAGGGACTAAAATGCGTAATATAAGGCGTTTTGTCTGTCTCATTATTTCTATACTTTGTATTCTTACTGCTTGTCTTGGCGTGGGTGCTGTAGGCAATACTTATTATATAGAAGAGCTTATGATGTCCATAGACATCCCCGAGTATATGAGCGTTTCTACAAGAAGCACCAACCCTAAGATGACCGAGGACATATATCTTGAGGCTTTAAGCTCATCCCCTGACCTTGACATAAGAGTTATTATGAAGCAGGATGAAAAGACCGAGGAGTTATAATCTTTCTCTCTTGTCTTCATCAGCACTTGAGGAGTATAAAAACGCCATTTTATCGAATTCCGAGTATTCGGATTGCACCGAGGGTGAGTATGGCGGTGTGCTTTTCCTTGATTTTACTACCTACGATTCGGTGGGGGACATTACCGTTTACGGCAGACAGAGCGTTACGATTGTTAACGGTATGAGTATTGTCATAATGTCTACCTCCGAGGGTGACGCCTTAAGCTCCGAGGAAATTGCACTTATAAGAGAAGTGGTATCAAGCATTAAGTTTGACAAAATTTTAAGCAACGCACCCAAAATCGGCTTCTGGAAGATTTTCATTCCTGTTATTATTGTTCTGGCGGTGCTGGTGGTTGGATTCTTTGCTTTCTCGTATTTTATGAGCAAGAAAAGCATTGAGGAGAAAAAACGCCGTAAAAAGGAAATGGAGCGAAAGGCAGACTACGACGTCTTGACACGAGCCGAAAATAAAGCCCGCAAGCCGCAGAATTCTGAGGGCTTGGGCGGCTATAAAACCAGCGATGCATTTTTTGAGGATGCTTTCGGCACAGATAATGCTGAGTCTGCTAAAGCTGATATTACTCAGAAATCCGAGGCTTCGCCTAATACAATGGTTAATGAAAGCAAGCGTGCGGTGAAAAGCACAGGCTATTTCTTTAAAAACCTTAAACACGAGTTAAGCAAAAACAAGAAAAATAAGAAAAAAGCGAATAAATCCTCGAAAGCTAAAAACAAAAGACCTCAGGATTTCGATATTTTTAACGATAAAATATAATTTTTGCAAAAAGCTGTCCCAAATTTTGCGGACAGCTTTGCTTTTTCTTGACTTATAGGTATCAAAGTAATATAATAACTTACATTAGGTTAATATTTTAACAATAAGGCTAATAATAATGTTTTATAAATATTTTTACATATTTAATCTTGCGTGAAAGGGAGTTTTAAAAATGGCAAGAGTTTATAATTTTTCTGCAGGTCCTTCCGTACTGCCCGAGGCAGTTTTAAAGAAGGCAGCTGACGAGATGATGGATTACCAGGGCAGCGGTCAGTCCGTAATGGAAATGTCCCATCGCTCTAAGGTATATGACGCAATCATCAAAGAGGCAGAGGCACTTTTAAGAGAGGTAATGAATATCCCCGACAACTACAAGGTTCTTTTCCTTCAGGGCGGTGCATCCTCTCAGTTTGCAATGATTCCTTTAAATCTTATGAACAAGTCCGGCAAAGCTGACTATGTTATCACAGGTCAGTGGGCTAAGAAAGCTTACAAAGAGGGCTCTCGTTACGGCAATGCTAATGTAGTAGCTTCTTCTGAGGATAAGACTTTCTCCTACATTCCCAAGCTTGACAAGTCTACATTCACACCTGATGCAGACTACTTCCATATTTGTATGAACAACACCATCTACGGTACTGTTTATCACGAGCTTCCCGAAACAGGCGACGTTCCCCTTGTTGCTGATATTTCTTCCTGTATTCTTTCCGAGCCTATCGACGTTTCTAAGTTCGGTATGCTTTACGCAGGTGCTCAGAAGAACATGGCTCCTGCAGGTCTTACTGTTGTTATTATCCGCGAGGATCTTATCGGCAATGCTCAGGAGATTACTCCCACAATGTTCAACTACCAGACACATGCTGACAACGATTCTATGTTCAACACACCCCCCTGCTATACAATCTACATTGCAAAGCTTGTGCTTGAGTGGATTAAAAATGAGGTAGGCGGCCTTGAGAAGATGAAAGAACTCAACGAGAAGAAGGCTAAGCTCCTTTACGATTATCTCGACAACTCCAAGCTTTTCAAGGGCACAGTTGTTAAGGAGGACCGTTCTCTTATGAACGTTCCCTTTATTACAGGCGACGCAGATTTAGACGCAGAGTTTGTTAAGGTTTGCACTGAAAACGGCATCGTTAACATCAAGGGTCACCGCAGTGTTGGCGGTATGCGTGCTTCTATCTACAATGCTATGCCTATCGAAGGCGTTGAGAAGCTTATCGCTGTTATGAAGGAGTTTGAAGAGAGCCATGTTTAATATTCTTACACTTAATAAAATTGCCGCTATCGGTACAGACAGACTCGGTGCAAACTACACAATTTCTGATGCTTGTGACACACCTGATGCTGTTTTAGTTCGCAGTGCTTCTATGCACGATATGGCTATGCCTGAGAGCCTCCTTGCAATTGCAAGAGCAGGTGCAGGTACAAATAACATCCCTGTTGACAAGTGTGCTGAGGAGGGTATTGTGGTTTTCAATACTCCCGGTGCGAATGCTAACGCTGTTAAAGAGCTTGTTATCGCAGGTCTTTTCCTTGCTTCTCGTGACGTTATCGGCGGTATCGAGTGGGCAAAGACACTTAAGGGCAACGGTGCTGAGGTTGGCAAAATGGTAGAGAAAGGCAAAAGCCAGTTTGTAGGCCCCGAAATTATGGGCAAAAAGCTTGGCGTTATCGGTCTTGGTGCTATCGGTATCTTAGTTGCTAATGCAGCAAAGTCCTTAGGTATGGAAGTATACGGCTACGACCCCTATATCTCTGTTGATGCCGCTTGGAAGCTTAAGAACAGCATCAATCATGCAAACTCTGTTGAGGAGATTTACAAGGAGTGCGACTATATTACAATCCATGTTCCCCTCAATGCTTCTACTAAAGAAACAATCAACAAAGATACAATCGCTATGATGAAAGACGGCGTTCGTATTCTTAACTATTCTCGTGACGGTCTTGTAAACTCTGCTGATATGCTCGAAGCACTTAAGAGTGGTAAGGTTGCTAAGTACGTTACAGACTTTGCTACTGATGACCTTCTTTGCGAAGAGAATGTTGTTGCTATGCCTCACCTCGGTGCTTCTACTCCCGAGAGTGAAGACAACTGTGCAGTTATGGCAGCTGATCAGGTTAAGGATTACCTTGAGAACGGTAACATCAAGAACTCCGTTAACTTCCCTGCAGTTTCCATGGCAAGAAGCGGCGACACAAGAATCTGCGTTCTTCACCGCAATAAGCCCAACGTTATTGCTACTGTTACAGGTGCTATTGCCGCAACAGGTGCAAACGTTGAGAATATGGAAAGCAAGAGCCGCGGTGATTACGGCTATATGATTATCGACGTTACAGGACCCGCAGCAGATGCTGCAAAGGCAACCGAAAACCTCGAGGACGTTATCCGCGTACGTGTTATCGGCTAATCGTTAGCTTTGGAGGGCAATTCCGACCGTTAGCCACGGTGGGCAATTCCGCCTTTGTAAAACTCTGATATAAACTAAACCCCGCTTAACGGCGGGGTTTTTAATTTGGTGTAATATTGTAGAGAAGGTGCTTTGACCACTCCAATTAAGTTTATCATATATCAAGTTTTTAGCGAGGGGAGACTTCTCGTGCTTTGCAAACAAAAACCGCTGAGGGATTAACCCTCAGCGGTGATTTTGTTGTATTAAGTTTAAATTCAACCCGCCGTTAATGAACATTTACATTTATATGCAACCTGTCCAAAGGCGAATTGCCCTCAAGGGGCTACCTTGTGGCAAACGGCTTAAGCCTTGTTTACAGAACCGAAGAGCTCCATCTTTTCCTTAACTGTAGCTTTGATAGCCTCAAAGCCGGGAGCGAGAAGCTTTCTGGGGTCGAAGCCCTTACCCTGAAGGTCCTTGCCAGCCTCAACGTACTCTCTGGTTGCAGCAGCAAAAGCAAGCTGGCACTCAGTATTAACGTTAATCTTGGAAACGCCAAGGTCAATAGCCTTCTTAATCATATCCTCGGGGATACCTGTACCACCGTGAAGAACTAAGGGCATATCGCCTGTCTTAGCAGAAATAGCCTCAAGAGTATCGAAGGAAAGACCTGCCCAGTTTTCGGGATATTTGCCGTGGATGTTACCGATACCTGCAGCAAGCATTGTAACGCCGAGGTCAGCAATCATTTTGCACTCGTCGGGGTCAGCACACTCACCTGCACCAACAACGCCGTCTTCCTCGCCGCCGATAGAACCAACCTCAGCCTCTAAGGAAAGACCCTTTTCCTCACAGATTGCAACTAACTCCTTAGTTTTTGCAATATTTTCCTCGATAGCATAGTGAGAGCCGTCGAACATTACGGAAGAGAAACCTGCAGCGATGCAAGCCTTAGCACCGTCATAGGAACCGTGGTCGAGGTGAAGTGCTACGGGAACAGTGATGTTAAGCTCATTGAGCATACCGTTAACCATACCAACGATGGTTGTGTAGCCGCACATGTACTTGCCTGCACCCTCAGAAACACCGAGGATTACGGGGGAGTTAAGCTCCTGAGCAGTTAAAAGGATAGCCTTTGTCCACTCAAGGTTGTTGATGTTGAACTGGCCTACTGCATAGTGGCCTGCCTTTGCCTTTGTAAGCATTTCTTTTGCATTAACTAATGGCATAATTGTAAGCTCCTTTACATATAAGTGTTTTGTGCTTTTAAAATATCTTTGCACATACACCTACATTATACACTATGTTTTGAAAAATATAAAGAGTTTTTTAGAAAAAAAGAAAAGTTTTAAAAAACTATTGACAAATTATCTTGTTTTTGCTATTCTTTACTACATTAAAGGCTGTGACGAAGAAGTCAGGTTAAGCTTTTTTTCAGAGAGCAACCGTTTGGTGCGAGGTTGCACTAAGTTTTTCCATTTGATTATCCCTTCCGAGCCGGAGTCCGAAAAGGTTTTGCTTCCTTAGTAGACGCTCCCGTGAATGTCGCGTTAAGACAGAGGGTTTGTTGGAACCTGTAAGCGGTGTAGGGCAATAGTCCTCGCAATTTGAGTGGTACCGCGGCTTAGAAAGTTTTTTCAGTCGTCTCAAGGTTTTTGCTTTGAGACGGCTTTTTTATTTTTTATAATTAATTTATCAGTAAAGGAGAGGATCCAAAATGTCACAAAACTTGATGATTGATGAAAGAATAAAAGAGGTGGCAAACCGAATTAAAAGTGTTCGTGAGGATTTAGGCTTTACAGTTGAGCAAATGGCTAAAAAAACAAGCACAACCCCCGAGGAGTACAGACTCCTTGAGTCAGGTCAGTCTGATTTCAGTTTTACGTTTATATATAAGTTTGCCAATGCTTGCTCTATTGATATTACAGATATTATGGAAGGCACCAGCCCTCTGCTTACACAGTACAGTGTTGTAAGAAAGGGCGAGGGTATGCCCTTTGCAAGACGCGAGGGCTTTAAGTATTATAACTTGGCACCTGCTTTTAAAAATAAGCTTGCCGAGCCTTTTCACGTTGTTATTCCTTATTCTGAGCAGGCTCAGAATGAGCCCATGCACCTTTCTACTCATACAGGACATGAAATTGATATTGTTATCAAGGGCAGTATGAAAATTCAGGTAGGCGACAGATACGAAATTTTACATGAGGGCGACAGCATCTACTACGACAGCTCGATTCCTCATGATGAGCGTGCAATCGGCGGAAGTGACTGCGAGATTTATGCAATCGTTATCAATCCCGACACCAACGGCATGGCAAATTACGAGGAAAAGGTAATTGCAGCTACCACTACAAATACAGACCTTGCAAAGCTCGAAAATCCTGTTTACGAAAAGTTTATCACAACCGAAACAGACGAAAACGGCGTGCTTTCTGGCATTAGCTTTAAAAACGAAGATAAGTTTAACTTTGCCTTTGATGTTATCGATGGTTTAGCCGCAAAATGTCCTGATAAAACTGCTATGGTTCACCTTACCAATACAAAGCAGGAGCGTGTTTTCACATACAAGGATATGATGGAATACTCCAATATGACAGCTAACTACTTTGAGTCCTTGGGAATTAAAAAGGGTGATAGGGTTATGCTTGTGTTAAAGCGTCATTATCAGTTCTGGTTCTCTATCCTTGCACTTCACAAAATCGGTGCTATTGCAATTCCTGCAACAAACCTTTTGAAAGAGCACGACTTTGAGTATCGCTTCAATGCCGCAGGTGTTAAGGCTATTATCTGTACTGCAGACGGTGAAACTGCAGACGAAGCTGACAAGGCAGCAGTCAATAGCCCCACACTTACTGTTAAAGTAAGCGTTAACGGCAAGCGTGAAGGCTGGCACAGCTTTGAGGAAGAGTTTGAGAAGTTCTCTCATAACTACAAGAGAACTGAGGAGTCGCCCTGTGGCAATGACCCTCTCATTATGTTTTTCACCTCCGGTACCACAGGCAACCCCAAAATTGCCGAGCATAATCATATGTATCCTCTCGGTCACTTTATCACCGCTAAGTATTGGCATAATGTAGACCCCAACGGCATGCACTTTACAATTTCCGACACAGGCTGGGGTAAGGCTCTGTGGGGTAAGCTTTACGGTCAGTGGCTTTGCGAAACCGCAGTATTTACCTATGACTTCGACCGTTTCGATGCTGACGATATCCTGCCCCTGTTCAAAAAGTACGGCATCACAACCTTCTGTGCACCGCCTACAATGTATCGCTTCTTTATCCGTCAGGATTTGTCCAAGTATGACTTAAGCTCTGTTAAGTATGCAACTGTTGCTGGCGAGGCGTTAAACCCCGAGGTTTATCACCAGTTCTTAAAGGCAACAGGCATCAGCCTTATGGAGGGTTATGGTCAGACCGAAACCACCCTTACAATCGGTAACTTTGTTGGCACCGAGGTCAAGGTTGGCTCTATGGGTAAACCAAGTCCCCTTTATGACATTCAGATTCTTGACAAGGAAGGCAACCCCTGCAAAGCAGGTGACATCGGTGAAATCTGCGTTAAGACAGATAAAAACACACCTTGCGGTCTGTTTATGGGTTATTATCTCGATGACGACCTTACTACAAAGGTATGGCACGACGGTTATTATCACACAGGTGATACAGCCTGGATGGACACAGACGGCAACTTCTGGTTTGTTGGTCGTGTTGATGACGTTATCAAGTCTTCGGGCTATCGTATCGGACCCTTTGAGATTGAGTCTGTTATCATGGAGCTTCCTTATGTTCTTGAATGTGCAGTTACTGCCGCACCCGATGAAATCCGCGGTCAG
>JAUNEH010000019.1:0-7381 GCA_030525665.1 Ruminococcus sp. | reverse complement strand
TTAAGGCAACAATTATTCTCACTCAGGGCACACAGGAAAGCGATGCTCTTAAGAAGGAAATTCAGGAGTATGTTAAGAAGCGTACAGCTCCTTACAAGTATCCCAGAATCGTTAATTTTGTTGACTCCTTGCCTAAAACAATCAGTGGCAAAATCATCCGTGCAAAAATTAAGTGATAGTTATAGATATTTTAAAGCCCTCCGAGAAATCGGAGGGCTTTGCGTTTCTATAAATAAGTTTTTATATATGAGAAAAGTTGTTATAGTTTAAAGGTAAAAAATCGTGGTCAAATTGCACATTGTTAATGGGACAATACTGTAGTCCGATGTATATGATACGATTATCTTCTTCAAACAGGAAAATATACGCGTATTGGCGACCTTCCACCATTGTTAATACATAAGCAGGAGCTTTAAACGAAAGTTCGTCGTATATTATTCCAGAAATTCCCGAATCGGTAACTCTTTGTGTATACTCTTCGCTATAAATACCACCACTCAGGTTTTCTATACGCTCCTTTTCTTCGCTAAACTCATCATTTGTGTAAGTACAGTCTAAGTAAATCTGACAACCGTCATCCATCAAACCTCGGCTCCATGAGTAAATATATTCATTACAAATATCCTCATCTATGGTAGCGGGGAAAATATCCAGGTTTAAATTTATAACGCAGTCGCTGTTATTGAAATTGCCATAGTCAGCTATATCTGTATATGTGTAAGTCTTACAACCTGTTAGTATACACATAACAGCAAGTGTGATTGATAGAAAAAGAATTGACTTTTTATTCATATAATCACCCGTTTATTCCTTTTTATTTAAATCACTTTAGCTCTACTATGGTAACGCCTGCTTCGCCTTCACCGAAGGTACCAAGGCGGAAGGATTTAACTGCCTTGTGGTGGCGGAGGAAATTCTGGATTTCTTTTCGTAAAACACCTGTACCCTTACCGTGGATAATGGTAAGCTTTTCTGTGCGGCGTAATATCGCGGTATCTATGGCAGAATCTACAGCCATAATTGCTTCAACGGCTGTTTGACCTCTCACGTCTATTTCACTTATTCCTCGGGTGTCAAGGGTAGGACGAATATCTTTGGTAATAGCTTTACCGCCTATTTTAATTTTTTCATCCTTCATAAGACGCAGGTTAGAAATTTTGACCCTTGTTTTAATGACACCTGCCTGTACCATTACCTGAGTGTCACCCTCTTTGGGAGTTTCAAGCAAGGTGGCTTTTTTGTCGATATCGTAAATAAGAACGGTGTCGCCTTTTTTTAGGGGGCGTGGAAGTACATAGCCGTCGTCCTTTGTTTTTGCAATGGGGTCAGCATCGTCTTCCATTTTACGCATTGCCTGCCTTAGCTTTGCTTTATCGTCTGCAGTAAGTTCTGCTTTTTTCTTGAGGCTTTCGATTTCCTCAATTAATGTGTCAGCCTGTGCCTTTGTACGGCTTAAAATAAGCTGTGCCTCGTGCTTTGCACGCGAAAGCTCTGATTCCGCTTGCTTTCGTACACGTTCTAATTCTATCTGTGCTTTTTGCTTGTCGGCATTGGCTTTTGCCGAGGTTTTTCGAGCTTCATCAAGTTCTCTTTGAAGCTCCTGTCGTCTGTCTTCCAAAGATTCAACAGCCGCCTCAAAACGTCGGCTTTCGCTTGATACAAGCTCTCTTGCCTTGTCTACAAGCTCTTTTTCCATACCTAAACGTTCGGAAATTGCAAAAGCATTACTTTTGCCGGGAATGCCGATTAAAAGCTTATATGTAGGCTTAAGGGTGGCTACATCAAATTCGCAGCAGCCGTTTTCTACTCTATCTGTTCTAAGGGCATATTCCTTAAGCTCAGCATAGTGAGTTGTAGAGGCGATTTTTGCACCCTTACCTCGAAGCTCATCAAGGATTGCAACAGCTAAAGCCGCACCCTCAACGGGGTCGGTGCCTGCGCCAAGCTCGTCAATGAGCACTAAGCTTCTGTTATCTGCAGCCTTTAATATCGAAACAATGTTTGTCATATGAGCCGAAAAGGTGGACAAGGATTGCTCAATGCTTTGTTCGTCGCCTATATCAACAAGCACCTTTTCGAAGGTGGAAATTTCACTTCCGTCCTCACAAGGTATCATAAGTCCGCACATAGCCATAAGTGTGAAAAGTCCAACGGTTTTTATGGAAACGGTTTTACCGCCTGTGTTAGGGCCTGTAATAACCAAAGTGTCGAAATCTTTGCCAAGAGAAATATCGGTAGCAACAACGTTTTTTGCGTCAATTAGCGGGTGGCGTGCTGATTTTAAATTTATAATGCCTTTGTTGTTGATTTTTGGCACAGACGCCTTCATTTTGTAGCCTAAATTAGCCTTGGCAAAAATCAGATTAAGCTCTACAAGGGCGTTGTAGCTTTCGCTTATAGTATCGGCGTTTGCTCCCGCCTCGCTTGAAAGCTCAAAAAGGATACGCTCAATTTCGGCTTCTTCCTTGGACTCTAAAACCCTTATGTCATTGTTTGCTTGCACAACACCCATAGGCTCTACAAAAACAGTAGCACCTGATGAAGATGTATCGTGAACAAGTCCGGGAATTGCTGAACGGCACTCAGCCTTCACAGGCACTACAAATCTGCCGCTTCGCTGAGTGATAATGCTGTCCTGTAAAAATTTCTGATAAGAGGAGGAACGTACAATTTTGTCTAAAATTTCCCTCGCCTTTGATGCCGCCTGACGTTTTTTGCGACGGATATCGTAAAGTGCAGGGGAGGCATTGTCGGCAATTTCCTCTTCACTTAAAATTGCAGTGGTGATTTTTTCTTCCAAGTATTTGTTGGGTGAGAGCTTTTCGAAAAGCAGATTGAGAGAAGTCTCGATTGAAGCTGATTTGCTTCTCCATTCCTTGACACCTCTGATGATTCTTAAGGTTTCAGAAACTCTGAGGAGTTCGGTGGTGCTCATAACACCGCCTGCTTCGCCTCGCCTTAAAGCACTCATCGGATTTTTTATTCCGCCGAACGAGGGCGTGCCAAATCTGCCCGAGAGAATAAAGGCGTCTTCGGTAAGCTTCATTTGCTCCTCAACCTCAAAAAGTCCCCACGATGGTTCTATCTCCAAGGCTTTTGCCTGTGCATCCTCGCATGAGGTAAGGTCTGAGAGCATCTTTAAAATTTTATCAAGCTCTAAGGCTTTGTAATGTTTGTTCATAGTAAGTACCTGTACTTTTAACTGCTGACTGTTTTATAAAACTGTAATGTGGCGAAGCTTCGCTCTACCTTTCGGCTTAAGTATTCCTCGGTAATGTCGCTGAGCCTTTTAAGAGACTCCTCGGAAAGGGAAAAGGAAAAAAGCTTTTTATCCTCGGAAAATACAAGGTGACGAAGTGCTAAGGCTATGCTTTTGCTGATTTTTGTACCTTGTGGAAGAGGATTTTTCTCAAAGCAATCCTTGCAGAAAAGCTGACCGCTTAAAAGAAAGTACATCTCTTCTGCCTCGTATACGCCGCACTTGGGACACATCAATAAATCGGGCATATAGCCTGAGATTGATGATAGCCTCATTTCCACCGCCGCTTTTATTAAAAGTTCAGGCACTTCTTCCTTTGAAAGCAGGTAAAGTGCATTTAAAATAAGCCTTAAGTGCTCCTCGGCTTCTTGCTCCATAGGGCACACAGCCGCCGCAACCTCGCAGAAATATTCTGCTAAAGAAAGCTTTGTAAGCTCTTTTTTTAGGTCAGAAAACATACTGAGAAGCTTTGAGCTTTCGACGGTGTAGTAGTCCTTTTTGCTTTTGTAAAGGGTAAATTCAGAGTAGCACAAAAGCCCTGTGGCTGGTGAGTTAGGGCTTTTGATGTTTTTACCCTGACGCACAAAAGCACGAATTACGCCGGCCTGACGGGTTAGTATTGTAACGAGTCTGTCCTGCTCACCGATATTCTGTTGTTTTATTATCAGTCCGTCTGTTTTTATCTTCTTCGTTTGCATTTACTTTATTTAAAGGGGAGGGGTTATCTTTAATGGATTTAAAGTTAAGGTAGTCCTCGACTTTTCCTGTTAAAGTAAAAATCTCCCAAGCTTTGTTTTTGTCCATATACCATCACCTGACTTTAGTATACCTTAAAGCACAGGGTGATATAGAGGGGATTTTGTTGTTGGGTTTAATTTCCTTTGTTTATATTATTCGAAATCTTTTTCAGAAAAGCCAAGACTTCTCATAATTCCTTCTCGGTTTCGCCAATCTTCTCTTACCTTTACCCAAGTCTGCAGGTTAACCTTACAGTCAAAGAAACGTTCCATATCCTCTCTGGCGGAGGAGCTTACTTTCTTAAGCATTTTGCCGCCTTTTCCGATGATAATTCCCTTGTGACTGTCGCGTTCGCAGTAAATCGTGGCGTCTATGTCTAAAATTCCGCTGTCTCTTTGCTTCATTTTTTCCACCACAACGGCGGTACCGTGGGGAATTTCCTTGTCTAAGTTTCGAAGTAGCTTTTCTCTTATCATCTCAGATGCCAAAACTCGCTCACTCTGGTCGGTTAAGGTGTCTTCTTCGAAGAAGTGACCGCCCTCGGAGGTAAGCTTTTTAAGTTCATCAACAAGTGCAGGCACACCGTCGCCCGTTCTCGCACTGATAGGAACGATAGCCTCGAAGTCGAACATTGAACTGTAGGTGAGGATAAGATGCATAAGCTCTTCTTTCTGCTTTATAAGGTCGGTTTTGTTGATTGCAAGAATTGCAGGCATACCTAATTCGGTAATTCGTTTGATAAGTGCGGTTTCGGTTTCGTCGGGCTCTCTGCCTGCTTCTACAACCAAAAGGCAGGCGTCAGCAGACGAAACAGACTCCTTTACCGAGCGAACCATGTAGTTGCCTAACGAGGTTTTAGGCTTGTGCATACCGGGTGTATCGGTAAAAACAAGCTGATGCTCGCCCTCTGTCAGCACACCCATAATTCGTGTGCGGGTGGTCTGAGGTTTGTCAGAAACGATTGCAATTTTCTGACCGAGCATACGGTTAAGAAGCGAGGATTTACCTGCATTTGGTCTGCCGACAATTGAAATAAAAGCTGATTTATCCTGAAAGTTCATAAATTCTCCTTATAATTTTATCGTCACATTCAGAGAAAAGAATGTGACGACCTGTATGGTTATTTCTTTGTGTTTTTATATCCGCCGAAAATAATGAAAATTACAGAGCAAACTGCACAGATGCCCAGAGGAATAAAATAAAAAGGATGACTTAAAAGTCTTTCCACAGCATACGAAAGCTTGCCCGAGAAAACAAACATAAATACAGCAACACCTATGGCGGCAACGGAAGCCACAAGTACAGCACCTGCGGCGATATCCTTGATTTTTCCTATAAGGGGGTTGTGCTCGGTAGAATAAAGGTCGCAAAGGCTTTCGATAGCTGTATTAATAAGCTCAGCCGAAAAAACAGTACCTATTGTAACAAATAGAACTGCCCATTGGGTGGGGTCCATCTTGCTTATGTAAGCAAATAAAAGCACAAAAAACGCTGCAACAAAATGAAACCGCATATGAGCCTCGGTAACAAAGGCGGCGGCTATTCCCTTAAAAGCATTTTTAAAGCTTTTCAGTTGACGTTTCATAAGTTATTCCTCGTCAACAACGTAGCTTGAAGAAGCAGGCAAGCCTAAAAGCTCCATAACGTGCTCTTCCTTTTCACGCATACGAATACGCTCTAAGTTGTCCTCGTGGTCGTAGCCTAAAAGGTGAAGCACGCTGTGACATGTAAGGTATCCTACCTCACGCTGTAAGGAGTGACCGTAAATGTTAGCCTGCTCAACGGCTCTTTCCATAGAAATAACAACGTCACCCAAAAGCTGAGCACCTGTTTCGGGGTCGATGTCGTACTTGCCGTCTTCGCCGCAAAGACCGAAGGAGAGAACGTCTGTCTCGATATCCTTGTCTCTGTATTGAGCATTAAGCTCTTTGATTTGGGCGTTGTTTACGAAGGAAACGCTGATTTCAGCAGGACCCTCGAAATTTTCTGTTTTAAGTGTGGCTGTGCAACAACGTCTAACAAGCATTCTAAGGCCTGTGGGAATTTGCACATCCTTCTGTCGATTAGTAATTACAACTGTGATTTTATCTTTTGCCATCTCTGTCTCTTCCTTCCTCTAATTTTGCATAAGCTTTGATGATGTTCTGTACAAGCCTGTGCCTTACGACGTCTTTTTCTGAGAATCTGCAGCTTGCTATATCATCAATGTTTTTTAGTACCTTAATACATTCCTTAAGTCCCGAGCGTGCACCGTTTGGCAGGTCAATCTGGGTAATGTCGCCTGTAATGACCATTTTGGAGTTGAAGCCAAGTCGGGTTAAGAACATTTTCATCTGCTCTGTGGTGGTGTTTTGAGCTTCATCCAGAATAATAAAGCTGTCGTCTAAGGTTCTGCCTCGCATATAGGCTAAAGGGGCTACCTCAATGTTTCCTCTTTCTACGTATTTCTGGTAGGTTTCAGCACCTAGCATATCGAAAAGTGCATCATAAAGAGGACGAAGGTACGGGTCAACCTTACTTTGTAAATCACCGGGCAGAAAGCCTAATTTTTCGCCTGCTTCAACGGCAGGACGAGTAAGGATAATACGGTTGATTTCTTTTGCTCTGAAAGCGGTAACCGCCATTGCCACTGCAAGGTAGGTTTTACCTGTACCGGCAGGGCCTACGCCAATGGTGATTGTGTTGTTTTTAATAAGGTTGCAGTAATTACGCTGGCCCATGGTCTTGGGTTTTATGGGCTTGCCCTTAGAAGTTATGCATATGCAGTCGCCTGTAAGGCTTTCGATTTTTTCACTGCTTCCTTCGTTTACAAGAGAAATGCAGTATCTTATATTTTGCTCGGACAGGGTTTCTCCTCGGTTAATAAGGTTAAGAAGGCTTTCGATAACCTTTGCCGCCTTATAAACACCTTCGGTTTCACCTTTGATTTTAAATTCGCCGTCAAGGGTTACAACGGAAACGGAATATTCCTTTTCGATAAGACGGATGTTTTCGTCGAAGCTGCCGAAAAGTGCGGCTACCTGTTCCATTCTGTCGATGTTAACGATTTGTTCCGTAGAGCATATCTCCAATACAATATAATGTAAAATAATATTCAGTTTAGTATACCACAAAATTTTCTAAAAAACACCCGAAAAATTCAAGATTGTGCAACTTATGAGAATTTTTGTAAGGTTTTACAATTATCTGTGGTCAAATTCATCATATAAGTAAAATCTATAAGCAAAAAACGCTGAAAACAACAGGAAAAATTAGGGCAAACCCTTGACAAAAAGGTGTTGGATAGTTATAATTGCAAAGGTGTAAAGAAAAAAACTTTACAGCGTGAGGTAAACTTTATGGAAAAGAGCATCGAAATTTCTCTGCTGTTTGACTTTTACGGTG